>JALHDK010000334.1 GCA_022838965.1 Actinomycetales bacterium
GCCGATGGAACGTTCGCCCAGGTAGGAGGCGCGCCCCTTCGTCGCCATCATGGGTTCCGTCGCCACCGCGCCCGCCGCGGCCGCCCCGGCGGCAGCGCGCCAGGTCGCGGTGGCGTCGGCGCCGGCATCCGCCGCCGCGCGTGCGGCCGCTGCGGCGGGCGCCCAGGCGTCCACCATGGTCTTTTCGCCGGTCGTGGCCCGCCCCCGCGCGACGATTCCGTCGAGGCCGGCCGTGATCAGGCGAGCCACGGCCTCGCCGTCCAGCTCCGGCGGGACGGTCTGCGCGGCCCGCAGGAAGGCCGTGCCGTACAGGGGGCCCGCGGCCCCTCCGACGGTGGACATCAGGGTGAGGGCGGCCAGCTTCAGCAGGGCCGGCAGGTCCGGGGGCGGCGGGTCAAGGCGGGTGAGCACGGCGCTGAAGCCGCGGTCCATGTTCTCCCCGTGGTCACCGTCCCCGATGGCCCGGTCCAGCTCGATGAGGGGGATCCGGTTCTCGGCCATCGCGCGCTGGGCACGCCGCATCCACTCGAGCGCCCACTCGAGCCCGAGCGTGGCCACTCAGAGTCCTTGCCGCAGGGCCGCGGTGTGCACCGGGGCGTCCCAGAGGTCGATGAGCGCGTCGTCGAGCCGCAGCAGCGTGAGGGAGGCCCCCTGCATCTCGAGCGAGGTCGTCAGCGTCCCGACGAGCGAGCGGGCCACCACCACGCCGGCGTCCTCCAGGCGCCGCCGCGCGTGCCCGTAGACGATGTACAACTCGGACAGCGGGGTTCCGCCCATGCCGTTCACGAAGAGCAGCACCCGCTCCCCCGCCCGCACGCGCAGGTCGGCGGCGACGGCGTCGAGGAGCAGGTCGGTGATGGCGTCGGCCGGGGCCATGGGGATCCGGTGCCGGCCGGGCTCGCCGTGGATGCCGATGCCGATCTCGATCTCGTCCCCGGCGAGGTCGAACGACGGCCTGCCCGCGTGCGGCACCGTGCACGCGGTGAGCGCCACGCCCATGGAGCGGACGTTGTCGATGACATGCTGGGCCACGCCGGCCACGTCGTCCAGGCTGCGTCCCCGCTCGGCGGCGGCCCCCGCGATCTTCTCGACGAGGACCGTCCCCGCCACACCGCGCCTGCCGGCCGTGTAGAGCGAGTCCTCGACGGCGACGTCGTCGTTGACCAGCACGGAGCGGACGGTCAGGCCCTCGGCCGCGGCGAGCTCGGCGGCCGTCTCGAAGTTGAGCACGTCGCCGGTGTAGTTCTTCACGATGTGGAGGACCCCCGCCCCACCGTCGACGGCGCGGGTCGCCGCGAGGATCGGGTCGGGCGTGGGTGAGGTGAACACGGCACCCGGAACCGCCGCGTCCAGCATGCCGCGGCCCACGTAGCCGATGTGCAGCGGCTCGTGCCCTGACCCGCCGCCCGACACCAGACCCACCTTCCCGGGCACGGGGGCATCGGCGCGTACCACGTACAGCGGGTCCGTGTGCATCCGGACGATATCGGCGTGCGCGGCGGCGAAACCAGCCACAGCCTCCGCGACCACATCGGCAGACCGGTTGATCAGCTTCTTCATGTGTCCCTCCAGGAGCGCGCAGCGGCGACCTGCCGTCGCCACCCCCTACTCTGCCCCGTCAGGCCGCCT
>JALHDK010000335.1 GCA_022838965.1 Actinomycetales bacterium
CTCCTGGGCCTCGTTGACGCTACTTCGCAATGACGGAGCCGTCGCCCTCGCGCCCCTGCCCAGTCCAGAGCATCCCGCCTGCGTGTCACGGGGCGCTTGCTGGGCGGACCTGAACGGCGACGCTCTCGTCGACCTCTACGTCGGCGGCTACGAGAACTGGGATGACCAGATCACCTACCCCGATATGGTGCTCATGAACCGCGGGGACGGCCGCTTCGAGCTGACCTGGAGCGACGCGTCGACCCGCGCGCGAGGGGTCACGGCCTGCGACTTCGACGAGGACGGCGATGCGGACATCTACGTGTCCAACTACCGTCTGCAGCCGAACCTCCTGTGGGTGAACGACGGGGTCGGCAACCTCGCCCAGGTGGCGGAGGAGTATGGCGTCGTCGCCACCTCGGAAGGCTTCGCCGGCGGCCACTCGATCGGCTCCGCGTGGGGCGACTTCGATGGCGACGGCCACTTCGATCTCTTCGCCGGCAACTTCGCCCATGTGGATAGCCGCGGGGACCAGCCGAAGTCGCGCTTTCTTCGGAACACCGGCCCCGAGGGCGGCTACCGCTTCGAGGACATGGGCACATGCGGCGTGTTCTACCAGGAGTCCTATGCCTCGCCGGCCGCGGCAGACTACGACAACGACGGCGACCTCGACCT
The DNA here is from genome assembly GCA_022838965.1 of Actinomycetales bacterium. The sequence continues at coordinate 655 of JALHDK010000335.1, forward strand.
CTTCTTCACCACCGTCTACGCCGACGCGTCCTTCGGGGTGAAGAACTACCCCGTGCTTTTCCGCAATGAGGGCGACTTCGTCTTCGTGGACGCGACCGAGGAGATGGGGCTCGGCGGCCTGCCGGCGACGTACCAGGCGGCCTGGGCGGACTATGATCGGGACGGCGACCTCGACCTAGCGGCTGGCGGATTCCTGTTCGAGAACCAGGCCGCTCAGGGCCACTGGTTGGAGATCACCCTCGTTGGCGACGGCGTCACGGTGAACCGCGCGGCGGTGGGCGCTCAGGCGCGCATCAGCCTGCCCGACCGCGTCCTCGTCCGGCAGGTGGAGGCGGGCACCGGCGAGGGCAACCAGAACGACCTCATGCTGCATTTCGGCCTCGGCGCGCACGCTGCCCCCGTCGATGTGGAGATCCTCTGGCCGGGGGGACGGCGTCAGTCCGTGGCCGGCGTCTCCGTGGACCAACACATCGAGGTTCGCCTGGCCGACTGACCGGGCCGACCGGCCACTGGAGGGCCACCCCAGCCAGCGCCGAACTCAGGGGCATGCCAACGGAGCCCATGCCGCGATGCCGTCTATGGCTGTCTGTCGCCCTCCTATGCCTCCTGGCCCCGCTGGCCTGGGCCGATGGCCCCAGCGAGGCCGCGAGAGAAGCGGTCGAGCGCGACTGGGCCCGCCAGGAGTACGCCCTGGGGCGGGTCATGGGCTCGCGGGAGTCCATCGATGCGGTGATCGCCCGGGGCCGTGCCCTGGCGTTCCTCCTTCGCGCCGAGCCCGCAGCCGCGGACCTGCTCGCCCTTCTGCGCGCGACTGAGGCCACCCTCGACGGGCTGCCGTGGGACGCTACGGCCTCCCCCGAGGATCCCCTGATCGCGGAGGATGGCTGGCGCCTCGTCCGCGCCGCCGTGTGTGGCGCGGGATCGCCGCTGGACGGAGGCCGGGAGCGCGGCCACGACTACACCTACGCGG
>JALHDK010000336.1 GCA_022838965.1 Actinomycetales bacterium
GCAGGTGTGGATCTGCCCGTCCGACCCCGAGCCGACGGCGCTGCCCCAGATCCCCGAGGACGTGATGCTGCCGCGTTCGAGCTACGTGCCGAACGAGGCCGTGCTGCCGCGCGACAAGTTCAGCCTCGCCGCTGGCACCCCGCGACCCTACCGCGTGGTGCGGATGGCCGCAGTCGGGTCGCCTGCCGAGACGATCGCCATCGTAGAGCAGGAGGAGAACGAGGACCCATACGGATGCTGCCACCCATGGCATCCGCGCAAGCCGTACGCGAACACCATCCCGCTCACCCACGCCACGCTACAGGAGATCAACGATCAGATCGACGTGCGCATCGTCAATATGGACGAGGTGCGCCACAATGGCGGCTCCAACTATGGATTCGCTGACGGGCACAGCAAGTGGACCCAGTTGGGCCGCACGCTGGACCCGAACTGGCAGTGGGGCGAGCGCTTCTTCGCCTGCGAGTAGCCGCGGTCAGGGCGTCCACTGCGGATCCCTGGTCAGCAGCACTCTCTCACCCACGGCGCACCACGGCTTTAGAGTCGTGACGCGCAGAGCATGAGGGCCCTCGGCAAGCTCCGTCGGTTCGAGGGCCACCCAGTCCACGTAGCTGTTGCCCACGGCGTGGCGGGTGCGGCCGATCCAACGGAACGCGGTCGGCTGTCCGTCGATGGTCAATGCGTAGCCATCATCGAGGTCGGCGCCATCCACCGCCCGCTCAGACCGGCGCAGTTCGATCCACACATGCCACTCGCCCGCCGCCGGGATCTCCATGCCGTACTCCATTGCGCCCGGCTGGGGCAGGTAGAGCATGCCCCCCTGCGCGTTGGCGTCTACGTCCCCCGCCACCTGGGACGGCAGGCGGGCGGGGGTGTGGTAGTCCGTTCCCTCCGCGAGCGATTCCCACGCCGTGTTGAGGCTTTCGTTCAGCCTGAAGGAGATCGACACAGGCGTTGCCCGGGCATCGTCACCCTCGCCGACGATCACGCCGGGGCTGCGCTGCACCCTCGCGGCGAAGGGGTCGGCGGCGGCGATGATGAGCTTGAGCACACCGTCGTCTCCTCGCGATGAGCCATCGTCCAGGTACACCGACAGCGTCGGGGACAGAACGGGGAGTTCCACACGCCACTGGCCCGAAGGCGTACTGACGGCAACGAACCCCGCGTCGGGGTGGAGAGGGTGCATCGCGGACTCCCACAACCGGTTAGGAGAGTGGATCCCTGCGTGCAGCCCCGGGGAGGTGCCGTACCCCGTCGATGGAGTCCAGTCACGGTGACGCGGCACGTGGACGCCCTCGAGAGGACCGGAGGCGGTGTTCACCATCCACCGCCTCGCGTCCGGGAAGAGCACGCGGGCGCCGAATACCCGCTCGCCGACGTCGTCGACCCGAACGGGGTCTAGGCTGATGGTGTAGGCGCCCTCCTCATCGGCCGCGGTGATGGCCACCGCTCCGCCTGGGAGCGGCAGCAGCTCCGCTGGGTCGAGAGACGTCAGGAAGCCTTCGACCCGGGGAACGGCCGGCTGGCCGGGCGCTGTGTCGGGAGGCGCCACGGGCGGCACATGCGGCAGGACCGAATCCTCGGGGCGGACAGCCAGGAATGCCGCCTCGTAGGGTTCCA
>JALHDK010000337.1 GCA_022838965.1 Actinomycetales bacterium
GGTACTACCGCCGGCCCGAGGACACCGCTGAGGCGATCGACGCCGACGGCTGGCTCCACACCGGCGACATGGGATCCCTGGACGAGCACGGCTTCCTCCGCGTCACCGATCGGCTCAAGAGCCTCATCGTCCTCGCTAACGGGAAGAACGTCGCGCCTCAGCCCATCGAGAACGCGCTCCAGGCCAGCCCGTACATCGCCCAAGCGGTCGTCCTGGGCGACGGCCGGCCCACCGTGGGCGCCCTCATCGTGCCGGCTTTCGACTCGCTGCGTCGCTGGGCCGAGGGATGCGGGCTGGAGATCCCCGACGGCAACGGCGCCCTCGCCGCCAGCCCGCACCTCCGGAAGCTCCTGCGGGAGGAGATCGACCGACTGACCAAGGATCTCGCCGATTACGAGCGAATCCGGCGGTTCCAAGTCCTGGACCACGAGCTGACGCCCGAAGCCGGCGAGCTGACCCCCACCCTCAAGACCCGCCGGGGCGTCGTCGCCGAGCACTATGCCGACGAGGTGCGAGCCCTCTACGGCGACGCTTGAGGCCTACCGGGCCGGCGAAGTGCCGGGGATCGCCTCGAGCGCCCGGATGAGCGTCTCCAGGGCCGGCAGATACGCCCGCGTTGGCGTCACATGGGCCTCCTCGGCGGGCAGGGCGAGGCTGATGGCCCGGCACTGGGGAATGAACAGGGGCGTCTGGCTGCCCGTTCGGGAGGCCCCCAGGGCGATGGGGATGCCACGATCCACCAGCTCCCCATGCACACGCAGCGCGCTGCTGGGGTCCATGAGCCGCCCGCCTTCCGTGATGCGGATCCCGCACTGCTCCAGCGGCCAGCCCTCGATGTTCGCCAGGCCCGGGACGTCGCAGTTCACCACCAGGCGCAGGCCGCCCATGCGCCGGCGGGCATAGGCGGCGCCCTTCTCGGCGGCGTGGGCGATGATCTCGGGGCAGAGCCAGTCGGTGCCCAGCAGGCCCGTCGGCCCGTGCTGTTCGTTCGAGCCGATCGGCACGATCACCGTCTTGGACAGAAGGGCGCCGGACTTCAGGCGCTCGTCGATCTCGGGCCAGGACGACAGGTGGATCAGCATGGGAAGGACTCCGACGGGCGGGAGGTGAGGGGACTGGGGGCGGCTTTACGCTGATCCGCCTTCAGGGCCAATCGAGCGCGAACGCCTATTGCGGCGCGAAGGCGCGCACGAAGCGACAGGCGGCCTCGCGGGCGCGGGCGGGAATGTCGTCGATCTCGGGGTGGGGCAGGCCCAGCACCGAGCGCAGGTGGCCGTGGCCCAGCACCATGCCGGTGAACATCTCGGCGGCGGCGACGGGATCGGGCGCGGACAGGCGGCCCAGGCGGTCCTGCTCCTCCAGCCAGACGGCCAGACGGCGCAGGTTCTGGCCGGGCCCCGCGTCATAGACGACGCGCGCCAGCTCTGGCGCCTCGGGCGAGGCCAGGGCCATGCCGCGCAGGGCGACGCCGCGCCCCTCGATGCAGACGCGCCGGATCAGGGTCTCGGCTACGCTTGCCAGGGCGGTCTCGACGTCCATGTCGGAGGCGAGGGGGGCCAGGGTCTCTTCCGAGCGTTGGGCCGCCAGGTCGCGGGCGATGTCCGTCTTGGTCGGATA
>JALHDK010000077.1 GCA_022838965.1 Actinomycetales bacterium
CGAAGGTGGTGACGGCCGCGGTGTAGGTGGTGGCGCCGTCCAGGTGGGCGAGCTGGCGCTGCAGCGGGTGAGGGTAGGACCGGGCGGTCGCGAGCCGGGTGCGGGCGGTGGCCAGCCCGTCCGAGAACCTCCGGACGGCGTCGCGGACCTCCCCGCGGCCCAGGTCGGCGATGGCCTCCTGGCGGTGGACGACGGCCGCGGCGGTCCCCGGCGGGGTCCAGAACCAGTCCTCGAGCCGGAAGGCGGCCAGCCCGGACAGCAGCGTGGTCGCGACCAGCTCGAGCCCCAGGTCGGCGAACGACGACGGCGGCGCGGTGGCGGTGGGGGTGACCGCCCCGCCCGGGTGCAGGAGGCTCCCTCCGCGCTCGTCCGCGGCCGTCACCGGGGCGGACCGTCCGGCGAGGGTGGCGTCTCGGAGATGTCGTGGTCCTCGGTGCCGACGGTGTGGATCTCCACGTGGCCGGTCGGGATGTCCTCGTAGGAGGCGGGGTCATTGATCGGTTCGAGGTGGCTGAGCACGATGAGCCCGGGGACCGCGGCGCGGAGTTCCGCCTCGATCTCCTCGATGAGGGCGTGGCCCCGGTGCACCGTCCAGTCGTCCGGGACGAGGACGTGGACGGTGGCGTGCCGTTCCCGTCCCGAGACGCGGGTCTGCAGGCCGTGGAAGCGGGTCTCGGGTGTGGTGCGCGCCCGCAGGATCGCGGTGATGCGCTCGTTCTCCTCGGAGGGAATGGTGACGTCGAGGAGGCCGTTCGCCGACTCCGAGATGAGCCGCGAGCCCGTGACCACGATGTTCACCCCCACGGCGAACGCCACGATCGGGTCGAGGCGCTCCCAGCCCGTCAACGCGACGAGTCCCACGCCCACGAGCACGCCGACGGAGGTGACGACGTCGGTCATGAGGTGGTGTCCGTCCGCGACGAGGGTCATCGACCGGTGCCGCCGGCCGACACGCAGCAGCAGCAGCGCGACCGCGCCGTTGAGCGCCGCCGCCACCATGGAGACCACCAGCCCGATCCCCACGTTCTCCAGCGGCCGCGGATGGAGGAAGCGTTCCACCGCGGTGACCAGGATGACGGCGGCGGCGATGAAGATCATCACGCCCTCGAGCAGGGCGGAGAAGTACTCGGCCTTCGTGCGCCCGTAGGTGAACCGGTCGGTGGCCGGCAGGGCGGCCACCCGCAGCGCGATGAGGGCCACCACCGCCGCCACCAGGTTGACCACCGATTCCGCGGCGTCGGAGAGGAGCCCGACGGAGCCGGTCAGCAGCCAGGCACCGGTCTTGAGGGCGATCGTGACGATGGCCGCCGCGATCGACAGCCACGCGTACTTCGAGAGGTCCGGAGCATCGCGCACCGGACCATTCTGCACCCGGCGGACCCGCCTTAGCGGCGGGTCGCCCGCGTCCACAGTCTCGAGCTCGTCGTCGACCGCGTCCACGGCCGCCGTCACCGCGGGGGCGAGCGTGGGTCTCCGCCGGGTCAGTGGGAGGTAGCGGGCTTCCTCCGGCGGGGGAGGAGGTGCATGACGGCGACCACGACGGCGCCGACGACGAGGCCCACCGCCGCCGACGCGAGGGTGTTGACCAGCCAGCCGAGGAAGCTGCCGATGCCGGGGACGGCGCCGGCGACAGCCACCTCCGCGTGATGAACGAGGTCGTAGAGCCAGTGCCAGCCCAGCTCTGCCGTGCCGGCAAGGATGATGTGCCCGCCGACCCACAGCATGGCGATGATGCCCACGGAGGAGAGCACCTTCATGATCACCGGCATGCCGCGCAGCAGGGCCCGCCCCACCCGCTGGGACACCCCGTTCTCACGCCGGGCGAGGTGGAGACCGATGTCGTCCATCTTCACGATGAGGGCGACGACACCGTAGACCAGCAGCGTGATGCCGAGCGCCACGAGGACCAGGATGATCGCCCGGGAGAGCAGGGGCTCGTCGGCCACCTCGTTGAGCGCGATCACCATGATCTCCGCCGAGAGGATGAAGTCGGTGGTGATGGCGCCCTTCACCATCGAGTCCTCGTGGACGGCGGCCGGGGCGGCGGACGCCGCAGCCTTCTCCTTGTGGCCGGAGACGAGTTCCCAGATCTTCTCCGCGCCCTCGTAGCTGAGGTAGGTGCCCCCGAGCATGAGGATCGGTGTCAGGAGCCACGGCACGAACTGGCTGAGCAGGAGGGCCGCGGGCAGGATGAAGACGAGCTTGTTGCGGATCGAGCCGATCGCGATGCGCTTGATGATCGGCAGTTCGCGCGCCGGGCTGAAGCCGTGGACGTAGCGCGGGGTGACCGCGGTGTCATCCACCACCACGCCGATCGCCTTCGTTCCTGCCTTCCCGGCCGCCGCTCCGATGTCGTCGATCGACGCGGCCGCCAGCTTCGCGAGGGTGGCGATGTCGTCAAGGAGCGCGACGAGCCCGCCGCTCACCGGGGGCTCCGGCGGGGGCTGCGACGGCGTCGTCGGGGGGAGGATGAACGGATGGTCAGCACAGGGTGAGAGTAACGCCGACCCGCGCACGCGCGCGCGGGCATGCGGCACGGACATGGCAGGATGGGTCAGGGCACTCACAGACGAGGAGCGAGTTTCGCCATGGGTACAGCGCAGCCGACCGCGACCTGCCCGGCGTGCGGGACACGGGCACTGGTCGACCCGCGGACGGGAAAGGTCCGCTCCCACCTGCGCAAGGGCGGCGTCCCCTGCGAGGGGAGGAAGGCCGAGCGTCGCGGCCTCCTGCGCCGCCGCGCGGCAGCGGAAGCCGAGGTCGAGGAGCAGCCGCGGGGGCTGGTGCGTGTCCGCGCCATCTGCCCCGTCTGCGTGCGGCTCTGCAGCGTGGGCGAGGATGACTTCCGGATCCGGCGCCACCGTGACCGCCAGAACCGGACATGCCGGGGCTCCGGCACGGTGCCGGACATGGACACCGTCAAGCTCGACGGCATGACCGTGGCGGAGGCGAAGCGGCGCCGGCGGGCCGCGCTCGCCGAGGAGAAGGCCGAGGCCCCGCGGGCCGGCCTCCGCGGCAGGCTCGGCGGGATCTTCTCGCGGAGTGGCTCGTCCGCGTGACAGCCGCGGGCCGCGACTGCTTCGAGGTGGTCCGTCCATTCCTCGCCGCGATGGCCGGGACGGCGATCCCCTACCAGGTGCTCGGCGGCATCAGTGTGCTGCCGTTCGTCCACGGCTCCCCGGCGGTCGACGGCGTCGCGGGCCGTGTGGCGGCCGCGCCGCGGCTGCACCTGTCCACGCTGCGTGACAACGGCTCGCGGCGTGACCTCGACATCCTGGTCCTCTCCACCAGCTCCGCACTGGTGGACGCGACGCGGGCGATCGCCGCGCGGACCATCGGAGGAGAGCTGGAGACGTCGGTCTTCGCGCTCCGCCCCGCGGCACAGCTGCGCCAGCAGGCGGCGCGGCCCCTCGCCGCGGCCGGCCGCATCTTCCTGGGTGACCGGTACGTCGAGGAGGACGCCGGCCGCGTCAGCCGCCTGTTCCGCGCCCTCTTCCCCTTCGCGGTCGAGGTCGGAACCGGCGCGCTCCAGACCTGGCAGGTGGACCTCGGCGACCACCTGATGCCCATCCAGCGTCCCGGCAGCCTGCTGGGCAGCTACCTCACGCGGTCGGTCTCCGGCCTCCGCCCCAAGGACCATGCCAAGGTGGCCGCCCTCGCGGACGCGGTCACGCGGCTGGTTCCCGACGAGATCCGCTGGCTCACGGCGGGGGAGGGCGGGCCGCTCCTCGAGCTGGCGCGCATCCTCCACACGCTCCGGGAGACCCGGCCCCTCGCCGTCGGCCCGCTCACCCTCGCCCCGCTCGCCCGCGGCGAGCTTGGCGTCCTCGACGCGTGCATCGTGCGCGGCGCGCCCCCGGCCACCCGGGAACTCGTCCTCGCGGTCACCGTGCTGAAGGCACGGATCCTTCACCGGCTCGAGAGGTCCGAGCGGGTGGTGGCGATGTGGCAGCGGCGCGGCTTCGAGGAGCGGGTGTCGGGGATCATCCACAACGCGGGGTGACCGGAGCCGGGCGGACGGCCGCCGTTCCGCCCCTGGCCCACGGCGGGCGCGGCGCCTCCAGATGGCCGCACTCGCAGGCCGCCCGGACCGCTTCCGCACCCGTCCGCACGTCCCGGCCGCAGTCCTGGTAGCGGCGGCAGGCGCGATTGACGTACGTGACCACGGTGGCGAGCTGCACCGGGGGATCGAGGTATCTGCCCACCGACTTCCGGGGCACTCCGCTGGCGAGCAGGCGCAGCACCTCCAGCTCGCGGGGCGGGAGCTCCGGGGCGAGACTGCCGTCCGAGACCAGGAGGAGGGCCTCCGCGCTCGAGACCGCGAAGGACCCGTCGGCGGCGGCCAGCACGACGCCGAGCAGACGCTCGAGGTCGTCGTGCTTCAGCGCCACTCCCCGTGCGCCGGCCCGGATCGCCCGGCGCACGGGGACCGGCCGCCGGTCGGAGGTGAACACGACGACGGCGATTCCGCGGTCCGCGAGCCACCGCACCGCCTCCTCCGCCGCGTCCGCCCCGGTGGTCACGGGCTCGAACAGCACCACGTCCGGCCGGGTGGTGGCGAGGAGGGCGTGCAGGCCCGCGACGGTGGTCGCGGAGCCCAGCCACTCGACGGGGCGGCCCTCCGCGCGCTCGACGAGTTCCCTGATGCCCTCCAGGACGATGGGGTGGCCGTCCAGGGCCGCCAGTCGCACGGGAGGATCCGCGCGACCGGCATGTCCGGGGCCGGACGTTGGGACGGCTGCCGGCACGCGAGGGACGCCTGCCGGCACGCGAGGGACGAGCAGTGAGAGGGCGGAGCGGGCCATGAGCCTGTCGTAGCGGCCCGTACCCACCGCTCGGGGGCTGTTCCGGGATGTCCGGACAACGTCGAACACGGTCACGGCTGCGAACAGGCGTCCCGGTACGGGACGGAGGGAAGATACCGGCGCCACTCCTCGGGGGACACACCCATGCCCGCGAGGGCGCAGACCCGGTCGGCGACCTGCTCGGGGTCGAGGTCCCAGAGCCGGACGGTCGCACCCACCCCGCCCGCGGCGATGCGGTCCCCCGACGGCGCGAACGCCACGGAGTAGAGCGCCGCGGAGTCCCCGGCGAGCACGGCGAGGGCGTGCGGCCGCGCGCGGTCCGCCACGTCCCAGAGGCGCAGGGTGCCGTCCGCGACAGCCGTCCCGAGGGTGTCCCCGTCCGGGCTGAAGGCCGAGAAGTACGGGATGCCGGCCGCGCCCACGATCGGATCCCCGATCCACGCGGGGGAACCGGGAGCGGAGACGTCGAGCAGCCGCATCGTGCGGTCGGCCGAGCCGACGGCCAGGGTGGTGCCGTCGGGGCTGAAGGCCACCGTGGTGACGTGCTGCGCCGGTCCCGTGACCGGTTCGCCGTGCATCCGGGGGCTGGCGGGGTCGGTGACGTCCCACAGGGTCAGCATGTGGGGGGTCGAGTGCCCCACGGCGAGGGTGCGGCCATCCGGGGAGAACGCCACCGTCATGGCCATGCCCCCGCCGGGCTCGATCCGTCCGAGTGCCGCGGCACCGGCGGGGTCCCGGACATCCCAGAGCTGCACAGTCGAGTCGTCGCTTGCCGCCGCCAGCAGTCCGCCGTCGGGGCTCCACGCGAGCGCCTCGATCAGATCCTGCTGAACCTGCGGGGCCGCCGCGATGAGCCGCAGCGGCGCCGCGGTCGCGTCCCACAGCCAGACGCGGCCGTCGGTGGTGCCGGTCGCTACCGTCGCTCCGTCCGGGGCCAGGGCGAGGGTGCCGTCCAGCCGGGCACCCTCCGGGGCGGTGACCCCCGGCGCGAGGGCCCGGGGGCGGTGACGGTCGGTGACGTCGAAGGCCCGTGCGATGCCGGTGGCCGAACCGGCGGCGTACAGCCGGCCGTCGTCGCCGAGCGCAACGGCGAACACGCGACCCCCGGGCACGGGAGCCCCCGGGGTGGGTGACGGCCAGAGACGCACGACGCCGTCGGAGGCGGCGGTGACCAGACCGCGGCCGTCCGGAAGGAAGGCCGCGCCGGTCACCGGACCCGGGTGGGGGATCTCGCTGAGCAGCGCATTCGACTCCGCCTCGTAGAGGCGCACCTTCCGGTCGGAGCCGCCCGCGACCAGGGTCGCCCCGTCCGCGCTCCACGCGACGGCGTTGACCCAGCTCCCGGCGTCCTGCCCGACGGCGGGTTCGCCCGCCGCGCCCGTGGGCGAACCGATCTCCCAGGTGTACGTCCCGGCGTCCTTGGAGCCCGCGACCAGGGTGGTGCCGTCCGGGCTGAACGCAACGGAGCCGATGGCCCCGGTGGGCCCCGCGAGGTCGGGAAGGGCCTGTGCCGGGAGGGCGCGGTCCGTGAGGTGCCACCGGTGCACCAGCATGTCCGAGCATCCGGCCGCGACGACCGTTCCGTCCGGACTGAAGGTGACGGACTGCAGCTGGCCCGCCGCCCCGCCGAGCGGCTCGCCGAGCGGGGTGAGGGTGGCGACATCCCACAGGTAGAGGAACGAGTCCGCGCTCGCGGCGGCGAGGGTGCGCCCGTCGGGCGAGAAGGCGAGCCCCATGACCGTCCAGGACGGGCCGCCGAGATCGGCCACCAGCCGCGGGTCCTGGGGGTCGCTGGTGTCCCACACGTGCACCACCGTCCCCACGCCCCCGGCGGCGACGAGCGTGCCATCCCGGTTCGTGGCGACGGCGTACAGGGCCTCCCCATCCACGTCCGGGAGGGTGGCGGCCTCGGTGAGGACCGGCTCGGCGTCACCGGACACGGTCCACAGCCGCAGGCCGCCGGCGTCCCCGGCGCTCGCGAGGAGACGGGAGTCCCCGCTCACCGCGAGGTAGGGCAGACCGCCCGGCCCCGCGACGCGGTGGGGCAGTGGCAGGGCGGAGCTGTCCAGGAGTGCGGAGCGCGCCTCGGCGGTCTCCGCGGTGCGGTAGGCGAGGAGGGCGAACTGGCTGGCGATGCCGGGCTCGGTCGCACGGACGCGGTTGGCGGCCTCGGCCAACTGGCGGGACAGCGCGAGGTCGCGCTCGGCCGCCGCCTGGGCGCGCAGGGTGAAGGCGTACCCGGAGACCCCGGTGACCACCAGCACCAGCGCACTCAGCGCCGCCACCAGGGCCCGCAGGCGGCGGGTGCGCCGCACCTCGGCCGCGCGTTCGGACTCCGCCGCCGTGGTACTCGCCGCGAGGAAGGCGCGTTCCAGCTGGTTGAGCGACCGGGCCGGGTCCACCGCCCACTCGAGGGTGGCGGCGAGCCGGCCGGAGCGGAGCAGCAGGCCGGGATCGCGATCGGCGCGCTGCCAGGCTGCCGCGGCCTCGGCGAGCTCACGGTGGAGGAGCAGGCCGGCCCGATCGCTGTCGATCCACTGGCGCAGCCGGGGCCAGGCCTGGATGAGCGCCTCGTGGGCGAGCTGCACGACGTCCTCGTCCACGATCACCAGGCGGGCGTCCACGAAGCGTTCCAGCAGTTCGGCGTCCCCGGGCGTCTCGAGCAGCACGTCCGGTTCCACCCGTCGGCGGGTGTCGGCCACATCCTCCCCGACGTGGACGAGGCGGAGGAAGAGGCGCCGCGCCCGTTCCTGATCCTCGGGGCCGAGCGCGCCGTGGACCCGTTCGGCCGTCGTGGCGATGGCGCCCTGGATGCCGCCGGCGGCACGGTAGTCGGCCACGGTGAGGCGGCGCCGTGAACCCCGTTCCCAGGTCTCGTACAGGGCGTGCGCGAACAGCGGGAGGGCGCCCGCATCGTAGGAGGTCGTGGCGCCGTGGCCTGGGGCGAGGTCCGCCAGGACGACGTCGAACAGGGCGTCCTCGACCTCGAGTCCGGCGCGCCGGGCGGGTTCGACCAGGGCGCGCCGGAGTTCCGCCGTCGTCATCGCCCCGACGACCACCTGGTTCTGCCGGAGCGCCGGCAGCAGGTCGGGTTCCCGCAGCGCCGAGGCGTAGAAGTCCGCCCGCAGGCCCAGGACCACCGGGGTGCCCGCCGCCGCCAGTCCGGCGAGCCGCCGCAGGAACTCCTGCCGGTCCGCGACGTCCGTGCAGGCGGTGAAGATCTCCTCGGCCTGGTCGACGACGACGGCCCGGACGGGCGAGCCGCCGAGGGCGCTGTCGAGGGCCTCGGTCGGGTGCGCCCCCGGGGTGAGCAACGCGACGAGGGGGCAGTCCGCCGGCTCCGGTTCGCCGCCCGCCGTGTGACCGGCGCACAGCGCGGGGATGAGGCCCGCCCGCAGCAGGGACGACTTCCCGGCGCCCGAGGGGCCGACGACGGCGATGGGGGTCTCCGGTCGCCGGGTCACCACCTCGACGAGGTGGGCGACCAGCTCCTCCCGCCCGAAGAACCACGGTGCGTCCTCGGGCTGGAAGGGGGCGAGACCACGGTAGGGCGCCGGCGCCGTGCCCGGGCGGCGGCCGGGGCGCCGCCGGACCCGGGCCACCGCCTCCAGCCAGTGGTCGAGTTCGGCGTCGGCGACGCCACACGTCCGCAGGAGCGCGCGCACCTGGGACGTGGCCGCGACGGGTGGGACGTGCTGGCCGCTGAACCAGCCGCCCACGGTGGCGACGGGGACATCAATCCGCTTCGCCACGTCGCGGACGGTGAGGCCGGCGCGCTCCCGCAGTTCGGTGAGCGCGAGCGAGAGCTCCTCCCGGGTGGCGAGCACGCCGGGGTCGAGAGTGGTGAGAGACGTGGACACGGACTTGCCCCCTGATCCCGCGGCACACCTGCGAGCCGCTGGCGTCATCGTCGCAGGACGCGCAGGCGCCGCTGCGGGCAGTCTCAGGGCGTGAGAGTCACGAGGTCAGCGGGCAGGCTCGGTTGTTCGCCGCGGTTTGAGGTCGAACCTCTCCACCGGCGTGGGGCCCGCGAGCACGCGGCGCACGATGTGCAGGTACCGCCGCTCGTCCGCCTCGATGCGCCAGCCGACCAGGGAGATCGCGCCGTCCGCGATCTCGAGACCGAGGATGTAGGAGGGGTAGATGCAGCAGCCGGAGTTGAAGTAGGGCAGCTCGCCGGTGCGGGGGAACCCACCTTGTGCCGCTTGTAGATGTTGCGGACCGGGCTGGAGGGGCTGCGGATCCCGAAGGCGTGCAGGTACTTCCAGAACCACCGCAGGGAGTACATGTTCATCATCCAGGCCTGGTCGTTGGAGAAGTCCCCCTGGTGGCCGTGCACCACGAGGATCTCCTGGCCGGTGCGCCGGTGCTTCAGGACCAGCGACTCGATGACCTCCAGCCCGGTCAGGAAGGGCCTGATCTCGCCGGTGTCCGGGTCGGGGGCGGTCCACAGGTGCTTGCGGACGAACTCGGGGGACCGCAGCTGCATGTCGTGGTTGCCATACAGCTTGATGAACCGGCCGTTCTGGTGGAAGGGCTTGATGCGGGTCCAGACAGCACGGTTGGCCTTGATGATGTGCTTGTAGTGCTTGTGCTCCCACAGCTCGTCGCCGTCGCCACCCTCGATGTAGGTGAACCCGTTTCTCCAGTAGTAGTCCAGTGCCGCCACGTACACGTTCTTGTTCTTGAGGAACTCGTCCGACATGGATCCGTCGCCCCGGTGACAGTCACTGAGGATGATGTACTTCGAGTTCTCGTCGAACTCCTCGACCCGGGCGTTCCGGTAGGCGCTCGTCAGCCG
>JALHDK010000338.1 GCA_022838965.1 Actinomycetales bacterium
GGTGGCAACAGGAGGCGTTTCCCGTCAATGACTACTACCATATGCCCGTGACCGCGGTCCTGGACAAGGACTCGCAGCCCTTCACGGTGCAGGTCGAGATGCCGGAGCGCGCCGTGACGGCCAAGCTGTGGCGCATCCAGGTGGGTCGCGTGCCGCTCTACATGCTCGACACGAACATCGACGCCAACCTGCCGCACGACCGCGAAATCACCTCCAACCTCTACGGCGGCGACTTGGAAATGCGCATTCGCCAGGAAATCCTCCTGGGCATCGGCGGCATTCGCGCCCTCAACAAACTCGGCACGCCGCCCACGGTCTGCCACATGAACGAGGGGCATTCGGCGTTCCTGGCCCTGGAGCGCATCCGGCTCCTCAGGCAGAACGAAGGCCTGTCCTTCGACGAGGCCCGCGAGGTCGTCGGCGCCACCACCGTCTTCACGACCCACACCCCCGTGCCGGCGGGCAACGACATGTTTCCGCCCGAGTTGATGGAAAACTACTTCCGGCGCTACGTCGACCAGCTCGGCATCTCGATGCACCAATTCCTCGGACTGGGCCGCCAGGATCCCAACGACGCCCGCGAGCCCTTCTGCATGACGGTGCTGGCGCTCAAGCTCGCGGCGTTCGCCAACGGCGTGAGCGAGCTGCACGGCCGGGTCTCGCGCCGCATGTGGAAACGGATCTGGACCGGCGTGCCCGAGCCCGAGATCCCCATCACCCATGTGACCAACGGCGTGCACACGCGCTCGTGGTACTCCGACGAGATCGAACGTCTGCTGGACCGGTACGTGGGCCCGGAGTGGCTCGCCGACCCGGTCAACCAGTCGGTGTGGAAGCGCATCGAGCACATCCCGGACTCCGAGCTCTGGCGCAGCCGCGAGCGCCTGCGCGAGCGCCTGGTCGCCTTCGCGCGGCGCAAGCTCCGGGATCAGCTCGTGCGGCGTGGGTTCCATCGCTCGCTGATCTCCCAGGTGGACGAGGTGTTGGACCCGGAGGTGCTCACGGTGGGGTTCGCGCGGCGCTTCGCGACCTACAAGCGGGCGACGCTGCTCCTGCACAACCCGGACCGGCTCAACAAGATCCTCAACCACCCCGACCGGCCCGTCCAGATCATCTTCGCGGGCAAGGCGCATCCCAAGGACCATCCGGGCAAGGAGCTGATCCGCACCATCGTGCACATGACGAACCGAGAGGAGTTCCGCCGCCGCGTCGTGTTCCTCGAGGACTACAACATGCAGATCGCCCGCACCCTCATCCAGGGCGTCGATGTCTGGCTCAACACGCCCCGCCGGCCCATGGAGGCCAGCGGCACCAGCGGCATGAAGGTCGCGGTCAACGGCGGCATCAACCTCAGCATGCTCGACGGCTGGTGGTGCGAGGGCTACCAACTTCACAACGGCCACAGCACGGGCTGGGCCATCGGCGGCGGGGAGGAATACGACGATCACTCCTACCAGGACGATATCGAGAGCCGCAGCCTCTACGACCTGTTGGAAAACGAGGTCGCGCAGACGTTCTACCGCCGCGGCGCGGACGGCCTGCCGCGGGAGTGGATCGCGATGATGAAGACCTCCATGCAGCGGCTCTGCCCGATCTTCAACACCAACCGCATG
>JALHDK010000339.1:0-1611 GCA_022838965.1 Actinomycetales bacterium
TGGGTCCGCATGTCGATGATCTCCACAGGGGGCAGCCCGCCACCTGCCACGCGCTCGGGCAGTACCAGCAGCCTATGGTCGCCCTCTCTGGCCGCCAAGTAGGACTCGAGGCTCGGCGTCGCGCTTCCGAGGACGACGGCCGCGCCGGTCTGCCGGCCCCTGGCGAGCGCCGCCTCTCTCGCGTTATACCGCGGCGTCGAGTTCTGCTTATAGGAGGCCTCGTGCTCCTCATCGATGACGATAAGCCGCAGGTCCTCCACCGGGGCGAACACCGCCGACCGCGCGCCAATGACGATGCTCGCATCCCCATCGCGGGCCCGAGTCCACTCATCGAGGCGTTCACCCCTTCCCAGGGCGCTGTGGAGCACGGCGACGCGGTCGCCGAAGCGAGCCTGGAAGCGCCCGACCGTCTGGGGGGTCAGGGAGATCTCGGGGACCAGAACGATGGCTCGGCCGCCGACCTCCAGGGCGTGGCTGATAGCCGAGAGATAGACCTCGGTCTTCCCGCTGCCGGTGATCCCGTGGAGGAGCGCGGACTCGCCCTGGCGCCGATCTATCGCTTGGTTGATGGCGGCGACAGCGGCGCATTGGTGGCGCGTCTGCCGGACGGTCGCCGCGCTCGCTCCAACCCCGTGGCTCGCCGGCCTTCGGAGCACGGGGATAGAGGTCACCCGGGCGAGGCCCTTCTCCACGAGTTGACGGGCGGCGGCCCGCCGCTTCTCCAGATCGACAAGGGGGAGAGGCTCTTGCCGCCTCAGGATCTCGCGCAGGATCTCCCGCTGGGCGGAAGCTCGCTTGGGGAGAGACTCGACGTCCGCGCCGGGAACGGGCTGGAGGGCCAGGAGCGTCTTCCTGCTACTCCGCGCGGGGGCGAGGACGTGGCGGGCGCGGACCAGTCCCTCCTTGATGAGCGCCGCAAGCTCCGAGTCCGAGGGCTTTTGGCCCAGGATGGACTCCATCTCCGCGGTGGTGAGCGGCCCATCGGACGCTCGAAGCAGGACCAGCAGAGGAGATGGCTCGGGTTCGAGTTCCTCAGCCCCGAAGAGGGACGCCTGGGCGGGAGCCGGTTCGTCCGCGGAACTCACGGCCTGGTAGGCGGTCACTACCTCCTCTTGGGCTCCGGCTGGCACCATAGCCTGCAGACAGGCAGCGAGGTCGGCGCAGTACTCCGAGGCGATCCAGCGGCCCAACTCCACGAGCTCTGGGCTCAACCGGGCCGAGTCGTCCAGGACCTCGAGGATGGGTCGGACCTGGAACTCGCCCTCGGGCTCACGATCCGCGACGCCAACGACGTACCCCGTCGCGGAGCCGCTCGACAGGGGCACGAGGACATAGGCCCCGAGCCAACCCTCAGCCGGGGTGGGGAAGGGGAGTGAGTAGGTGAGCACGAGGCTCTCCTCACCTCGGCGCCGGGCCAACAGAACCTCGGCGAATGGGGGGCTGCTCTCATGCTCGGCCACGTTCTGCGGCTCCTTGAGGGGTAACTCTCCAGCCGCGGTGTGTAGGCCATCGGCACTGACAGACTCGCGACCATGTCCGTTCCCAAGTATCATGGTCCAGTCCCGATGGCGAGGCAAGCTATCCCGCACACCCTGGTCCCTGAGGAGATGA
>JALHDK010000339.1:1674-2158 GCA_022838965.1 Actinomycetales bacterium
GATAGGTGACCTCTTCGCCCTGCGGCTGCCCGGCAGCCCCGCCCTAGCGCCCGACGGCCGATCGTGCGTCGTGACCGTGCAGCGGTGCGATACCGAGAAGAACCGCTACCACTCGAACCTCTACCTCGTGGACACGGAGTCGGGCGACGCGCGCGCGATCACGGAGGGCGACCATAGCGACAGTCAGCCCCTCTGGTCGCCCGATGGCCGGGCCCTCGCCTTCGTGTCGTCCCGGAGCGAGACCGCGCAAGTGCACGTCATGCCCGTCGGCATCGGCGACTCGCGCAAGCTGACGAAGCTACCGGCGGGATCGATCAGTCTCCAGCAATGGTCGCCGGACGGCTCCAAGCTCCTGTTCATCTGCCAGCCTCGCCCCGAGGAGGACACCAAGGAAGCGGCCGAGGAGCGGAAGCGGCGCGAAGCCAATGACGCGTACGAGCAGTGGC
Source organism: Actinomycetales bacterium (assembly GCA_022838965.1). The sequence continues at coordinate 2,121 of JALHDK010000339.1, forward strand.
TCGTCGATGAGCGCAAGCGCGACGCCGCGGTCGCGCTG
>JALHDK010000340.1 GCA_022838965.1 Actinomycetales bacterium
CACGAGGAGGCTCGCCTCGGGGCCACCGGGCGCCAGGACGCGCTGAGCGACATATGTGCTGCCGTCCGCGGAGACCATGCCTCCGATGGGCCCCAGGAGCCCCTGAAGCGCCGGCTCCGGCAGATCGCTCTGCAATCGGTATCCGGTGCCGAGGTCTTGCGGTCCTCCCCAAGCGCGCTCCGGCTGAGGGTGAGCTACATAGAACCCATCGCGGTCGACGACTACCGTCTGAGACCAGAGGTCGGGGGCGGCCACCCCGCTGAGGACGGGCGTGAGCTCCATCTTCAGGACGGCAAGCCCCGCCGTCGCTCCCGAGGGGCCACGGACCCCACAGACGTATTCGACCATAGGCCGGATGGGAGTCTCGATAACATCCTGCACTCGGTTGGGCGCCGCGCGAGACACGTACAGATCCCCGGGGCGTATGTGGGATAGCAGGGGCTCAAAGTGGAGATCCTCCACCGGCTCGGATACGACTCGGGTCTCCCCACCAGCATGGTAGACCCCGACCACCGGCCGCCCGACACTGTCCACGAACTCGATCTCATAGTAGACGCTCCGGGATTGGACCAGCCGCTCGAAGTCGTGGACCACCTTCGCAGTAGCCCCCGCCTCACCAGGCGGACGGCCGGACGCCAGTTCCGAGGCCAGCTCCTCGACCGAGTTCAGGGCGCCGAGCAGCCGCACGTCAGCGGCGGCATTGCGAAGAACCTGCCCCAGCGCACGAGCACGGTTCTGGGTGATCTCACGCAGACGGTCGTTCACTAGCGTCTGCTTGAGCATGGCCTCCTCGCTCTGAAGGGCCAGTAAGCTGAGGCCAATGAGGCCCGGCACCCCCGCGATGACCAGGGTGAGCGCAAGCTTACTCAGCAAGCCGGCTCGCAGCCGCCGCCTGCCTCTCGTCTGGGTCTCCTCTACGCCGCCCATTGATACTCCTCGCGCCGCTCCTGGTGCGCCAAGGTCGCGCTAGCACGAACCAGGCGGCTGTGCGCTGAACGCTGTGACGCGTTTCGCTCCGCCGCTACCCCACGAACTCGAGGGTCAGTAGTGGCGACCCGGCATGGTTGCGCCGGTCGCCGTCGCTCACGGCAATGCCAAAGGGAACCCTCTCCCCGCGCTCGCCGGTGAAACGCACGTCATCATTAGGATACCCGGTATCGAGCGCCCGGCGGAGCACCACGGTGTAGGTGGCGGTGCCCGCGCTGTACACGCCAGTCAGCCCATTTTCTCCTGACGCGTTCAGGACGATGATATCGGCCGCGTTCCCCTTTGGCGGGGTGAGGATAACCCCCGCCACACCCGATCCCGTGGCCAGAACGCCGTCGGAGGGGTCCGGCGCCGTCGGCGGCAGTACGGCTAGGTAGACTGCGAGGTCGTCTATCTGCTTCCTCGTAAGCCTCGTCTGGCCTGCAGGCAGGGCGAGACGGCCATCGGTGTAATGGCTCGCCGTCGCCGAGGCGAAGACGCCCTCCAGGCGGGCCCTGTAGTCCTGCGAGTCTAGGCCCGCTCGGGCGAAGCTCGCCAGTGGCGGCGCTCCGCCGCTGCCGGCAGCGCCACGGGCCCCATGGCATCGCGCGCAGCCGAAACCCGCCGCGTCATCCTCAAACA
>JALHDK010000341.1 GCA_022838965.1 Actinomycetales bacterium
CTGGGTGCTCGAGGCCACGGCGGAGGCCGAGCGAGAGACCGGGCTCAGGACCTGCCTGATCCTCCAGATCCCGCGGCAGGAACCCCTCGAAGTAGCCAACGAGATCGTCGAGATCGCGATCGCCACCTTCGGACGGTGGGTCCGTGGTGTCGATCTGGCGGGGGATGAGGTGACCTACCCACCCGAGCGTTTCATCGAGCCCTTCCAGCGGGCCTATGACGCCGGTCTGCACATCACCGTCCACGCCGGCGAGGCGATGGGCGCCGAGAGTGTGCGCAAGGCCGTGCTGCATCTCCACCCGCAGCGCATTGGCCACGGGATTCGCGCGATCGAGAACTCCGCGGTGATCCGGATGCTCTATGAGCAGGGCATCGCGCTCGAGGTCTGCCCAACCAGCAACTTCCAGACGGGTGTGGTGAGCACCTTTGCCGTCCATCCGCTCGCGGATCTGCTGAAGCTGCGGCTGCGGGTGACCCTCAACACGGACGATCCGGGCGTCTTTGCGACGACGTTGACCGATGAGGTGCTCGTGGCGGTGGAGCGGATCGATGTCCCACAGGAGGCCATCTACCGGATGCTGTGCACTGCGGTCGAGGCCGCCTTCATCCCCGACGAAGAGCGAGCGTGGCTGCGTGCCAGGCTCACGCACGCGCTGGCCCACGACCCCGCCGGGCTTGCGGCGTTCTCGGCGACGTCCGCAACAAGTTAGCGCCAGACCTCGCTCAGGTGCAACAGCGTGGCTGTGGCGACCTGGGTCCCGATGATTAGCGCGTCCTCGTCGATATCGAAGTCCGGTGTGTGCAGCATGCTGGCGATGCCGCGTGTGGCGTTCGCCGTCCCCAGCCAGATGAACGCGGTCGGGACCCTGGCGGCATAGAGCGCCAGATCCTCGTGTGAGAACGGGTAGGGATCGCGGAACAGGCGCACGCGCTCCACGCCCGGCAGGCGCTCCAGCGCCGGGCGGATGGCGGCGACCAGGGCGGGGGCATTGCGCAGGGGCGGGTTGACGAAGGTGACCGCCAGGTCATACGTGGCGCCATAGCGATCCACGACGCGGTCGAGGGTGCGGCGGATTTCGCGCTGCAGCGCCGGGCGCAGATCGAAGTCGGCCATGCTGGCCAACCCCAGCAGGTGATAGGCGGGCGTTCCCCCCTCGTCGAGATTGGGCCAGCAGCTCACGAACACGGCGCGATCGAGCCCCGAACCGGCTTCCATCTCCTGAGCGAGCGCCTCGAACTGCGCGGCATCCCGGGGGCCCTCGTGGGTGCTGAGGGCCTGTAGCGCGGTCGCGGCTTCGCCAACCAGGGTTTCGAGGTCCCCACCCGGGGCATAGAAGCGCACGTGGAACTCCTCCATTCCCGCCAGGCAGCGATCCTCGGCAACGCCGACTGTGCCGGCCTGGAGCGGGGATACGTGCAGGGCGAGCAGCGCCGCCGGCCCGTAGCGGTCCAGCAGGCCCGCGTCGATCATCGCCCGCGCGCCGTCGAGTGATTCCTCAGCGGGCTGGAAGACGAACACCACGCGGCCGTGCAGGTCGTTGCGGAGGCCGGCCAACAGCTCGGCGGCGCCGAGGGCCATTGCCACGTGGGCATCGTGGCCACAGGCGTG
>JALHDK010000342.1:0-1607 GCA_022838965.1 Actinomycetales bacterium
ACGATCCTCGTTACCGCTCTTCTGGCCGGCCAAGGGCTGGCCCAGAGCTACGATTTCGACTCGACCATCGCGGGGCTCTCCGCGTCGGATGAAGCCGGACGGCAGGCTGCCATCGAACGACTGTGTGGTATAGGCGTCTTGGCGCTACCCTCTGTGCTCGAGGCACTGGACGATGGAAACCCCACCGTCAGACAGGGCGCTCGCGCGGCCGCCGAGGTCATCGTCTACGGGGCGGCGGGCACGTACAATGCGCCCATCGCCGCATCGAGCCTCATGACGGCATTCGCGACCTCGGGATCACGCCCCTGGGTGCGCGATCACACCATGCACCTCCTGTCTCTGGTCGCCAGCAATGACCAAGTGCCGGCCCTTGCCGAGTTGCTCGATGACCGCCAGCTTGGAGAGGCAGCGCTCTACGTCTTGACGCGCGTGGGTGGCCCCGCCTCGGCCTCGGTCGTCGATGGCGCCCTCGGCCAAGCGCTTCAGACGGGCGATGAGGCCAGGGCCGTGGCCCTCGTCGAGGGGCTCGGCCGCATGGGTGTCGCGACCCCAAACTCGATCAGAGCCCTGGACGGCGCCGAGCCACTAGCCCTCGCAGCTCTAGCCTCGCTGCCGAAGGCCGCAGATCCCGCCGTAGCGGACGACATTCTGCGTATGGCCTCGTGCCCGAGCCCCGCCGTTGCTGAAGCCGCTCGGGGCGCCATTCTCGAGCTGGCCTGCGGTCTGCTGGCTGCGGAGCAGACGGGCGCCGCCGCGGATCTCTTCGCGAAGGCGCTCGGCCTTCCGCTGAGTGTCCAGGAGCGCGCCTGGGCAATCTCGGGCTACTCCCGTGCTGGTGGCGACGCCGAGGCTCTGCTATGGGAGGCGATGGGATCGGGCGAGCCGGCTCTCGTTGGCATGGCCATGCGCGAGTTAGTCACCTATGGGCCCGACCCGCTCGCCATCGCCGATCGCGTCCGCACCGCCTTCTCGCCGGAGCGCGAGGGGCTCATCTGGATGCTGGGAGAGGTTGGCGGGCGCGATGCGGTCAGCGCGCTCCGCGGCCTCGTGGGCCATCCAGACCCGACAACCCGTCGGGCAGTGTATACGGCCCTTGCCAAGAACCCCGATGCGCGTGCCGCGATCAGTATCGTCGACGCACTAGCAGCCGATGACCCAGCGCTGCGAGCCGAGAGCCTGTCCCTGGTCGACCGGACCCCAGGCCCCGCCGTCAGCCGCGCCATCGAGCGCAATCTGAAGTCGCCGACCACTCCTGCCGATGTCAGACTCGCCCTGGCGACCTCGCTGAGCCACCGCCGGGCTTCGGAGGCGGTTGAGCCCCTCGTCTGGGCGGCACGCTCCGATAACGTGGAACTCAGGAAGGCTGCCCTCAACTCCCTGGCAGCCTTGCGCGATCCCCTCGTGATCGCCCCGCTGCTGTCACTCGCCAACGCTCTGGCGCCTGACGAGCAGCCCCTGGCCGTCGCGGCCATCGCTGCAGTTCCCCACGCCGAGGCTCAGCCGGTGTTACTCCGTGCTCTCGGAACCGCAACGGCGCCGGAAGCGGCGACAGTCCTGCGTGTTCTCGCGACTTACGGCGATCCGGCCCTGCGCGGGACCTTCGCGGT
>JALHDK010000342.1:1630-2497 GCA_022838965.1 Actinomycetales bacterium
GGGACCTTCGCGGTCGCCGCGCGACACGCCGACGCGAGGGTGGCTGCGGCAGCGCTCTCTGGGCTCGCGGACATACCCGCGCCCGGGGTTATCGCTCTGCTGTCCAGCTATGCCAAGGACGGTCGAGAGATCGTCAGCGCCTCGGCCAAGGCGGGATTGCTTACCGTTGCGGAGAGCCGAGATCCGCAGGATGAAGTGGCCCTCGCCACCTACCACGACACCCTCGCGGACCCATCCGCAAGCATGCAGACGAAGAGACGCGCGCTCCAGGGGGTCGCGCGGATCGGGAACCCGAGATCCCTCCCGCTGGTTGAGCCGATGCTCGACGAGCCTGGCGAGGTCGCCAATGACGTAGCCGCGGCTCTCGCTTCCATCGCTAAGGCGGTTGGGGTTACCGACCGTGCGCGCGCCATTGGCATCTGCGAGCGGATCCTGCGTGTCTCGCAGGACCGTGCGACGCTGACCTCCGCCGCAGCTACCCTCCGCGACTTCGGCGTAACCGCCGACATCGCGGGTCCGGCCGGCTTCATCACCGGCTGGTGGGTCACCCCGCCTATAGCTGACAGAACCACGATGGAGGAGGGCGACCCACTCACGATCACCGATCACATCGATCCGCTCCAGCCCATCCAGTACAAGGACCAGGCGTTCCCATGGACCTTCCACCAGGTGGTGGATCCCCTCGGCGTGCTCGACCTCGAGACGGCCTCCGCGCGGCAGGACAACGTGGGGGCCTACGCCCTCGCCACCGTCGTCAGTGACCGCGACCGCGACGTCGTGCTCAGGATCGGCAGTGACGATGGGCTGGCCGTCTACGTGAACGGCGAGGAGGTGCACCGGAACTTCCTGGATCGCGCTTGGTCTCTG
>JALHDK010000078.1:0-11404 GCA_022838965.1 Actinomycetales bacterium
CAAAGGCGTTCGACCCGGGACCGCAGGTCCGCGAGGCTCCCGTCATTCTCGATCCAGTGGTCCGCGACGGCCCGGCGCTCCGCGTCCGTCGCCTGGGCCGCCATGCGCGCCTCCACCTCGGCCGCGGTCATGCCACGCGATTCCTGCATCCGCCGACGGCGCGTGGCCTCGTCGGCACCCACCACCACGACGACGTCATAGCGATCCGCGAGGTTGGCCTCCACGATCAGGGGGACGTCATGCACCACGATGGACCGGGGATCGGCGGCGGCCACCCGGCGACGCGTCTCCGCCAGCACGGCGGGGTGCGTGATCTGCTCGAGCCGCGCCCGCGCCGTCGGGTCGGCGAAGACGATGGCCGCCAGCGCCGGGCGGTCGAGCTGACCGTCGACGACGGCGTCCGGGAACTCGCGCGCGACGCGCGCGGACACGGGGGTTCCGGGTGCGAGGATGTCACGCGCGATCGCGTCGGCGTCGATGACGACGGCCCCCAGGTCGGCGAGGAGCCGGGCGACGGTCGACTTGCCCGAACCGATCCCGCCCGTAAGGCCGACCTGGAGCACGGCAGCCTCCTTGCGGGCGTGGGCGTAGCCAGCGCGGAGGCCCGCCCCGAGGGGCGGGCCTCCTCTGCTGGTCAGTGTCCGGTGAGCTTCTCGCGCAGGGCGGCCAGCGCCTCATCCGAGGCGAGTGTCCCCTCCGCAGCGCCCCGGGCGGACGCGTAGGAGCTCGGCGCCTCAGCGGCTCCCGCACGCTCCGCCTCCATGGCCTGCGCGACCTGGGCCTTGTGGGCGAGCCAGCGCTCGTGGGCAAGAGCGTACTGAGCCTCCCACGCCTCACGCTGGGCCTCGAAGCCCTCCATCCACTCGTTGGTCTCCGGGTCGAAGCCCTCGGGGTACTTGTAGTTCCCGTTCTCGTCGTACTCCGTGGCCATCCCGTACAACGACGGATCGAAGTCGTCGGAGTTCGGATCGACGCCCTCGTTCGCCTGCTTGATCGACAGGGAGATGCGACGCCGTTCGAGATCGATGTCGATGACCTTCACAAACACGTCCGCGCCCACCCTGGCGACCTGCTCGGGCACCTCCACGTGCCGCAGCGCCAGCTCCGAGATGTGGACGAGGCCCTCGATGCCGTCCTCGACGCGCACGAAGGCCCCGAAGGGCACCAGCTTGGTCACCTTGCCGGGAACGACCTGCCCGATGGCGTGGGTGCGGGCGAAGGCCTGCCACGGGTCCTCCTGGGTGGCCTTCAGCGACAGGGACACGCGCTCGCGTTCCATGTCCACCTCGAGCACCTCCACGGTGACCTCCTGGCCGACCTCGACAACCTCGCTCGGGTGATCGATGTGCTTCCAGGAGAGTTCGGAGACGTGCACGAGGCCATCCACGCCGCCCAGGTCCACGAAGGCGCCGAAGTTGACGATCGAGGAGACGACACCGGGCCGCACCTGGCCCTTGGCGAGCGTCTGCAGGAACGTCGACCGCACCTCCGACTGCGTCTGCTCCAGCCACGCACGCCGCGAGAGGACCACGTTGTTGCGGTTCTTGTCGAGTTCGATGATCTTCGCCTCGATCTGCTTGCCGATGTACGGTTGCAGGTCCCGCACCCGCCGCATCTCGACCAGCGACGCCGGCAGGAAGCCCCGGAGGCCGATGTCGAGGATCAGACCGCCCTTGACCACCTCGATGACGGTACCGGTGACGACGCCGTCCTCCTCCTTGATGCGCTCAATCGTGCCCCAGGCGCGCTCGTACTGGGCCCGCTTCTTGGACAGCAGGAGCCGGCCCTCCTTGTCCTCCTTCTGGAGAACGAGGGCCTCGATCCGGTCACCCACCTTGACGATCTCGCCGGGATCGATGTCGTGCTTGATGGACAGTTCGCGGGAGAGGATGACGCCTTCGGTCTTGTAGCCGATGTCAAGGAGGACCTCGTCCCGGTCGACCTTGACGACAATGCCCTCGACGATGTCCCCGTCGTTGAAGTACTTGATGGTCTTGTCAACGGCTGCGAGGATCTCCTCGTCCGAGCCGATGTCGTTGATGGCAACGTGGGGGACTGTCGCCGGGGCTGGCGTGGTGATTGTCATTGAGGGTGGAACTCCGATGCGGACGGACGGTCGTTGTGACAGCTGGTGATGACGACACCGGGGCATGACACCCTTAGCGGCAGTCGTCGCCGGTCGTGAGCCTACTACGGCGCCGCAATGCCCGGCAAACCACCGGAGGAGGGACCATGGACGGTGAGGAAGCCCGCGTGCGGCCCGACGACGCCGTCCGCGCCAACGCGCGGTGGTGGGACGATGCCGCCCACGACTACCTGGAGGAGCACGGCGAATTTCTCGGCGAGGCGGATCTCCGCTGGTGTCCCGAGGGACTCACCGAGGAGTCCGCGGGATTCCTGGGTCGCCTCTCCGGGATGCGGGTACTCGAGGTGGGATGCGGCGCCGCCCAGGCGTCCCGCTGGGTGGCACGCCAGGGCGCGCAGGTGGTCGCGTGTGATGTGTCCCGCGGAATGCTCGCCGCGGCCCGGGCGCTGAACGGGCGCACGGGCATCGCGGTTCCGCTCGTGCAGGCGGACGCGCGGCGGTTGCCGTTCGCGGACCGGACCTTCGATGTGGCGTTCACCGCGTTTGGCGCGCTCCCCTTTGTCCCGGACCCGTGGCGCATCCACCGGGAGGTGGCGCGTGTGCTGCGCGGCGGCGGCCGGTGGGTCTTCTCCACGTCGCACCCGATGCGGTGGGTGTTCGCCGATGACCCGGACCCGGCGCATCTCCGGGTGGTGCGCCAGTACTTCGACGCCGCGCCCTACGTGGAGTACCGGGACGGCGAGCTCGACTACGTGGAGTTCCAGCACACCATCGCGGAAATCGTCAACGGGGTCATCGGGGCGGGCCTCGTGCTGGACGAACTGGTGGAGCCCCGCTGGGTTGAGGGGAACCGAAAAACCTGGGGGTCGTGGAGCGCCGCGCGTTCCCCCTTCGTGCCGGGAACCCTGGTGGTGCGGGCCCATCGTCCCTAGTGGGCTGCCTCCATCCAGCTGCGACCCGTGCCGATCGAGACCTCGAGCGGCACCGCCAGGTCCGCGGCGGCCCCCATCGCCTCGCGCACGGCCCGGGTGGCCGCGTCCAGCTCGCCGGGTGCGACCTCGAGCAGGAGCTCGTCGTGCACCTGGAGAACCATGCGCGACCGGAGGCCGTCCGCCGTCAGCCGCTCGTCCAGCCGCACCATGGCCGCCTTGATGATGTCCGCGGCGCTCCCCTGGATGGGCGCGTTGAGCGCGGTCCGTTCGGCGAGTTCGCGGCGCTGACGGTTGTCCGAGGTCAGGTCGGGCAGATACCTGCGGCGGCCCATGATGGTCTCGGTGTAGCCCTTCCGGCGCGCCTCGTCGACGACGGTTGTCAGGTAGCGCCGCACGCCCCCGAACCGTTCGAAGTAGATCTCCATGAGGCGCCTTGCCTCGGGCAGATCGATGGAGAGCTGACGTGAGAGCCCGTAGGCGCTGAGCCCGTAGGCCAGTCCGTAGCTCACGGCCTTGACCCTCGACCGCATCGCGGGGGTGACCTCGTCAGCGGCCACGCCGAACACCCGCGAGCCGACGTAGCGGTGCAGATCCTCACCCGCACCGAACGCCGCGATGAGCTCCGCATCGCCGGAGAGGTGCGCCATGATCCGCATCTCGATCTGGGAGTAGTCCGCCGTCATGAGGCACTCGAACCCGTCCGAGACCACGAAGGCCTCCCGGATTCGCTGACCCTCCGGTGTGCGCACCGGGATGTTCTGCAGGTTGGGGTCCAGGGAGGAGAGCCGCCCGGTCGCGGCCACCGTCTGGGCGAAGGTGGTGTGGATCCGCCCGTCCGGCCCCACCGTCCGCCGCAGCGTCTCCACCGTCTGCCGGAGCTTGTTCTGGTCCCGGTGGACGAGGAGATGGCGGAGGAACTCGTGGCCGGTCCGCGCGAAGAGATCGGTGAGGGCATCGGCGTCGGTGGTGTATCCGGTCTTGGTCCGCTTCGTGCGGGGCATTCCCAGTTCGTCGAAGAGCACCTCCTGCAACTGCTTCGGGCTCGACAGGTTCACCTCCCGGCCGATCACCGCCCAGCAGTCACGCGCCGCCTGGTCGACTCGTGCGGCGAACTCCGCCTCCAGGGCGGCGAGGTACGGTTCGTCCACCGCGATGCCCACGGCCTCCATGCGCTGCAGTGCGCGCTGCACCGGCAGCTCGAGGTCCGTCAGGAGGCGTTCCGCTCCGCGCGCCCGCAGCTCGAGGGTGAGCTGTTCGGCGAGGTCGTGCACCGCCGTCGCACGGGCCACCGAGTCCGCGTCGCCACCGCCCAGGTCGAGGGTGCCCTGGCCGCCATGGGGGCCGGACGCGAGTTCGCGCCTCAGGAAGCGCATGGCCAGTTCGCCCAGCTCGTAGGTCCGCTGCCCCGGGTAGCAGAGGTAGGCTGCCAGCGCCGTGTCGAACACGACACCCCGGAGCGTCACCCCCCTGCCCCGGAGCTGGTGCCACGCCGCCTTGGCGTCATGGAGCGCTTTCGGCGAGTCGGATGCGAGCCACTCGAGCACGGCGGCCGCGTCACGCCCACCCTGGGTGAGGTCGACCGACGCGGTCTCGGCGTCGTCGGCGAGCGAGACCGTCCAGGCGTCCCACCGGGACCCGACGACGTCGACGGCGACCCGGCCCGCCCGTGTCCGAACCCACGCCGCCACGTCCGCGACGCCGTGCCGCTCGCCGGTTCCCACCGGCGTCTCCTCCTCCCCTGACGGGAGGACGGCGAAGACCCGGTCCCGCAGGGCACTGAACTGGAGCGCGTTGAACAGCTCCGCCATCGCGCGGCGGTCGCCGGGACCGCGATGAAGGTCATGGGGCCGCACGGGCAGGTCGAGGTCGGAGACCAGCTGGTTGAGCTGCCGGTTGCGGAGCACCTCGGCGAGATGGGCACGCAGGGCCTCACCCGCCTTGCCCGGAATCACGTCCGCGTTCGCGACGACATTCTCGAGGCCCCCGTACTGGGCGATCCACCTGGCCGCGGTCTTGGGCCCCACCCCGGGCACGCCCGCGAGATTGTCCGACGACTCCCCTACCAGGGCGGCGAGTTCCGGATAGCGTTCGGGCGGCACCCCGTACTTCTCCTCCACCGCCGCGGGCGTCATCCGGGCGAGGGTGGAGACGCCCCGCACCGGGTAGAGGACGGTCACGTCGTCGCTCACCAGCTGGAAGGTGTCCCGGTCCCCGGAGATGATGAGCACCTCCATCCCCTCGGCGACGGCCGCGCGGGCGAGCGTTGCGATCACGTCGTCCGCCTCGTACCCCTCCCGGGACAGTTCCACCAGGCCCATCGCCCGAACCGCTTCCCTGATCAGGGGCACCTGGTCGCGGAAATCCTCCGGGAGGGCGTCCCGCGTGCCCTTGTACTCGGGGAAGACCGCGGTGCGGAAGGTCTCCCGGCCGACATCGAACGCGATCGCGACATGCGTGGGATCCTCGTCCGCCAGCACCTTCGCGAGCATGGAGAGGAACCCGTAGATGGCGTTCGTGGCCTGACCGCTGGTGGTGGTGAAGTTCTCCACCGGCAGGGCGTAGAAGGCGCGGAACGCCATGGAATGCCCGTCCACCAGGAGGAGCCGCTCTCTGTTTCCCACACCTGACACCATAGAACGCATGGACGACACCGACGATCTCGTGACGCGATTCAACGCGGCCTCGCGGGGCACCCTCATCGAGCGGATGGGGATCGTGTTCACCGAGGTCCGCCCGGGCCGCGTGTCCGCGCGCATGCCCGTGGCGGGAAACACGCAGCCGCACGGCATCCTGCACGGCGGGGCGTCGGTGGTCCTGGCGGAGACGGCAGGATCGGTCGCCGCCACGGTCGGGGCCGCAGCGCTCACCGGGGCACGGGTCGCGGGTGTGGAGGTGAACGCCTCCCACCACCGCGTGGTCCGGTCCGGCCACGTGACGGCGGTGGCCACGCCGCTGCACGAGGGCCGGTCCCTGGCAACCTATGCCGTGACCATCTCCGACGACGACGGCCACCGGGTGTGCACCGCCCGGCTCACGTGCGTGGTCCGCTGACCCCTGTCCCCCGTGGTACGGCGGGCCGCGTGGTCCGGCGGGCCGGGGCCGTCAGGCGTTGCCCACCTGCTCGATCACGGCGTCGGCGACCTCACGCATGGTGAGACGGCGGTCCATCGAGGTCTTCTGGATCCACCGGAACGACTCCGGTTCGGTCAGACCCATCTTGGTCATCAGGAGACCCTTGGCGCGGTCCACGCGCTTGCGTGTCTCGAAACGCTCCTGGAGGTCGGCGATCTCGGATTCGAGCGAGACGATCTCCTGGAAGCGCGAGACCGCGATCTCCAGCGCGGGCAGCAGGTCAGAGGGGGTGAACGGCTTCACGACGTAGGCCATCGCACCCGCGTCCCGGGCCCGCTCCACGAGCTCGGTCTGCGAGAAGGCCGTGAGCATCACGACGGCGCAGGCCCGGTCCTTCATCAGCTGCTCGGCGGCCGTGATCCCGTCCATCTCGGGCATCTTGACGTCCATGACGATGACATCGGGCTCGAGCTCGTTGACCAGGGCGATGGCCGTCTCGCCGTCACCCGCCTCCCCGACGACGTCGTATCCCGCGTCCCGCAGGGACTCCACAATGTCCAGCCGGATCAGCGGCTCGTCCTCGGCAACCACCACCCGGCGGCGCGGGCGCACCTCGTTGTCCTGGCGTGCTTCCTTGGCCACGGTGTCCTCGTTTCTGTTCGCTGCACGGTGCTCCCGGCGGGATTCGAACCCGCACGCCTCTCGGCGCCGCATTTTGAGTGCGGTGTGTCTGCCAGTTCCACCACAGGAGCCGCGCAGCCAAGCCTACTCGCCGGGAGACCGGCGGTTCCGTCACAGGCGGTGAGTTGCCTCACGGGCCGACTGGAGGATCTCCCCGATCTTGTGGATCCGGATGGAGTTGGTGGTGCCGACGACCGCGGGCGGCATCCCCGCGACGATCACCACGCGGTCACCGTCCCTGGCCAGCTCGTTCTGGCGCATGCGCAGCTCGACCTGTTCCACCATGTCGTCCGTGTGGGCCACCTCGGGGACGAGGTGGGTCTGGACACCCCAGCTGAGCGCGAGGGTGTTGCGGGTCGACTCCAGCGGCGTGAAGGCCAGCAGCGGGATGGGCGACCGGAGGCGCGACATCCTGCGCGCCGTGTCCCCCGACTGCGTGAAGGTGACGATGTACTTCACCTCCAGCATCTCGCCGATCTCGGCGGCGGCCCGCGTGATCACCCCGCCCCGGGTGTGGGGTGAGGAGGTGAGCGGGGCGATGCGGTCGCCGCCCTCCTCCTCGGTGTTCTCGATGATGCGGGCCATCGTCCGGACCGCTTCGATCGGGAACTGGCCCACGGAGGTCTCGCCGGACAGCATGACGGCGTCCGCGCCGTCGAGAATCGCGTTCGCGCAGTCGGACGCCTCCGCCCGCGTGGGACGCGGGCTGGTGATCATCGATTCGAGCACCTGCGTGGCCACGATGGCGGGCTTGGCGAAGCGCCGGGCGAGGTCGACGGCGCGCTTCTGCACCAGGGGCACCTGCTCGAGCGGGAGCTCGACCCCGAGGTCGCCGCGCGCCACCATGATGCCGTCGAAGGCGTCGACGATCTCGGTCAGGTTGGCCACCGCCTGGGGCTTCTCGATCTTGGCGATGACCGGGACGAAGCGCCCCTCCTCCGCCATGATGCGGTGGACGTCGTCGACGTCTGACGCGGAACGCACGAACGACAGCGCGATGAAGTCGGCACCCAGCCCGAGCGCCCAGCGCAGGTCATCCTCGTCCTTGTCGGAGAGCGCGGGCACGGACACGGCGACACCGGGCAGGTTGATGCCCTTGTTGTTCGACACCGGCCCGGGCACCTCGACGGTCGTCACGACCCGCGGACCGTCGACCTCGGTGACCCGGACCGCCACCTTGCCGTCGTCGATGAGCAGCAGGTCTCCCGGACTGCAGTCCCCCGGGAGGCCCTTGAAGGTCGTCGAACAGATGTCCTTGGTGCCGACGACGTCCTCGGTGGTGATCGTGAACACGTCACCCACCTCGAGCTGGTGGGGCCCTGCCGCGAAACGGCCGAGCCTGATCTTGGGGCCCTGCAGATCCACCAGGATCGCCACGGCGCGACCCGATTCGGCTGCGGCCCGCCGCACGTTCTCGTACACCCGCTCGTGGCCCGCGTGCTCGCCGTGCGAGGCGTTGATGCGGGCAACGTCCATGCCGGCGTCCACGAGGGCGCGGATCTGTTCGGGCGACTCCGTCGCGGGGCCGATGGTGCACACGATCTTTGCTCTACGCATAGCCGTATCCTAGGGTGGCCCCGGCCGGCCGGGGTGGGGTCTCGCTGCGCGCTACGCCTGCAATTGCATGGCCGTCGCCGGGATCGGCGACGGCAGCTCGGTGACCCCGCCGCGGAGGTGGCGGTCAACCGAGGCCGCCGCGGCCCGCCCCTCGGCGATGGCCCACACGATCAGCGACTGCCCGCGTCCGGCGTCTCCCGCGACGAACACCCCGGGGACACTCGTCGAGTAGTCCGCAGCGCGCCTGACGCGCCCGCGCTCGTCGGTGTCGAGGCCGAGCTGTTCCACCAGGCCCGGGCGGGGCGTCCCGGTGAAGCCCATCGCGAGGAGCACGAGCTGTGCGGGGAGCAGGCGTTCGGTGTCCGGGATCGGGACGGGACGACCGGACGACATGTCGACGTCGGTGACACGCAGGTGGGTGACGTGACCGTCCTCGCCGAGGAACTCCTGGGTGTTCACCGAGTAGATGCGGTCGCCACGGCTGGCTGGCCGGACGCTCGTCGGAGGGCCGCGGGAGAATCTCGAGCTGCGTGATCGAGCGGGCACCCTGGCGGATCGCGGTGCCAAGACAGTCGGCCCCGGTGTCGCCGCCTCCGATGATCACGACGTCCTTCCCCGTGGCGACGATCTGGTTCGCCACCCGCTCGCCGAGGGCCGCGCGGTTGGCCTGCGGCAGGTACTCCATGGCCTGGTGGACACCCTGCAGTTCCCGCCCGGGTACCGGCAGGTCGCGCGGGATCGTCGCGCCCATCGCGAGCACGATCGCGTCGTAGCGCTCGAGCAGGTCCTGCCCCGAGAGGAAGCCCTCCTCCCCGAGGTGGACGGAGGTGCGGAAGATCGTGCCCTCGGCGCGCATCTGGTCGAGCCGGCGGTCGAGGTGCCGCTTCTCCATCTTGAACTCGGGGATGCCGTAGCGGAGCAGCCCGCCGATGCGATCGGCGCGCTCGTACACGGCGACGGTGTGTCCGGCACGGGTGAGCTGCTGGGCGGCCGCGAGCCCCGCCGGGCCGGACCCCACCACGGCGACGGTCTTGTCCGTCAGCTGGTCGGGGAGCTGCGGGCGCACGAGGCCCCTGTCGAAGGCCTCGTCGATGATCGACAGCTCGATGTTCTTGATGGTCACAGCGGGCTGGTTGATGCCGAGAACGCAGGCGGTCTCGCAGGGCGCGGGGCACAGCCGCCCCGTGAAGTCGGGGAAGTTGTTGGTGGCGTGGAGCCGGTCGATCGCCTCCTCGAAGCGGCTGCGCCACGTCAGGTCGTTCCACTCGGGGATGAGGTTCCCGAGGGGACAGCCGTGATGGCAGAACGGGACGCCGCAGTCCATGCAGCGGGAGGCCTGGCGCACCAGCATCGCCGCGTCCTCGGCCCGTGCCTCGTAGACCTCCCGGTAGTCACGGATGCGGACGGGCACGGGGCGGCGGACCGGGAGCTCCCGCTCCCGCACCTTGAGGAATCCGCGTGGGTCAGCCATTGCTCGCCTCCATGATCGATTCCCACACCTCCGGGGCGGAGATGTCCAGCCCCTCCTCGGCTGCCTGGGCCAGGGCGACAGACACTGCCGCGTAGGTGCGCGGCAACACCTTGGTGAAGCGCTGCGCGAGGCGGCCCTCCTCCAGCAGCTCCCCTGCCACGTGCGACTCGGTGTAGTCCCGGTGCCGCCGGAGCAGGTCAGCGATGATCTGGACGTCCTCGGCGTCCGGCATCTCCAGCAGCAGGTCGTTGCTGGCGAGGGCCTGGGGATTGACCAGCGACCGGTCGAGGTCCAGCACGTAGGCGGTTCCCCCGGACATCCCGGCACCGAAGTTGCGGCCCGTGCGTCCCGCGACGAGCACGGTGCCGCCGGTCATGTACTCGCACGCGTGGTCGCCGACGCCCTCGACGACGATGGTGGCTCCGGAGTTGCGCACCGCGAAGCGCTCGCCCGCCTGGCCGCGCAGGAACATCTCGCCGCTCGTCGCGCCGTACCCGACGACGTTCCCCACGATGACGTTGTGTCGCGCCCAGAAGTGGGACCGGCGATCCGGCCGGATGATGATGCGGCCGCCGGACAGGGACTTGCCGACGTAGTCGTTGGCGTCGCCGTGCAGGCGCAGCGTGACGCCCGGCGCGAGCACGGCCCCGAAGGACTGGCCGGCCGAACCGCGCAGGGTGATGTTGATGGTGTCGTCGGGCAGGCCGGCTGCGCCGTACCGCTTGGTGATCTCGTGCGACAGCATCGTGCCCACGGTGCGGTTCACGTTGCGCACGGTCCGGTAGACGGTCACCGGGCGACCCGTCTCGAGGGCGGGCCGCGCGACGTCGATCAGCTCGACATCCATCGCCCTGTCGAGCCCGTGATCCTGCGGGCGGACACAGCGCTGGTGTCCACCCGGGGCCGGGTCGATCCTGGCCAGGATGGGCGAGAGGTCCAGGCCCGCCGCCTTCCAGTGCTCCACGGCCCGGCGGGTGTCGAGCAGCTCCACATGGCCGATGGCCTCGTCCAGCGAGCGCAGTCCCAGGGAGGCGAGGATCTCGCGCACCTCCTCCGCGATGAACTCGAAGAAGGTGATGACGTACTCGGGCTTTCCGTTGAAGCGGGCGCGCAGTTCGGGATTCTGGGTTGCCACGCCCACCGGGCAGGTGTCTTTGTGGCAGACCCTCATCATGATGCAGCCCGACACCACCAGGGGGGCGGTGGCGAATCCGTACTCCTCCGCCCCGAGCAGGGCCGCGATGACGACGTCACGACCCGTCTTGAGCTGACCGTCGGTCTGCACCACGATCCTGTCGCGCAGGTTGTTGAGCACCAGGGTCTGCTGGGTCTCGGCAAGCCCGAGCTCCCACGGCGCCCCGGCGTGCTTCAGGGAGGTCAGCGGGCTGGCGCCGGTGCCGCCGTCGTGCCCGGAGATGAGGACGACGTCGGCATGCGCCTTCGCGACGCCGGCGGCGACGGTCCCCACGCCCACCTCGGACACGAGCTTGACGTGGATCCGCGCTGCCGGGTTCGAGTTCTTCAGGTCGTGGATCAGCTGGGCGAGATCCTCGATGGAGTAGATGTCGTGGTGCGGCGGTGGGGAGATGAGACCCACGCCTGGAG
>JALHDK010000078.1:11471-19783 GCA_022838965.1 Actinomycetales bacterium
GGGGAGCTGCCCGCCCTCCCCCGGCTTCGCGCCCTGGGCCATCTTGATCTGGATGTCGTCCGCGTTGGTGAGGTAGTCGGCCGTGACACCGAACCGGCCCGACGCCACCTGCTTGATCGCGCTGCGGCGCTCGGGGTCGTGCAGTCGGTCGGTGTCCTCTCCGCCCTCGCCGGTGTTCGACTTGGCACCGATCCGGTTCATCGCGATGGCGAGGGTCTCGTGCGCCTCGGCCGAGATCGAGCCGTAGCTCATCGCGCCCGTGGAGAACCGCTTCACGATGGAGCTGACCGGTTCGACCTCCTCGAGCGGGATGGGTGCCCTGGCCTTGAAGTCGAGCAGTCCGCGCAGGGTCATCAGGCGTTCGGACTGCTCGTTCACCAGGGTGCTGTACTGCCGGAAGACGTCGTACCGTCCGGTGCGGGTGGCGTGCTGGAGCCGGAAGATCGTCTCCGGATCGAACATGTGGGGCTCGCCCTCGCGCCGCCACTGATACTCGCCCCCGATGCGCAGGGTGCGGTGCGCGGGCGAGATGCCGGACGGCGGGTAGGCCGTCGAGTGCCGGAGCTGCACCTCGCGCGCGATGACGTCGAGGCCCACCCCACCCAGCGGGGAGGAGGTGCCGGTGAAGTACTCGTCGACCAGCTCCTGGGAGAGTCCGATCGCCTGGAACACCTGGGCACCCCGGTAGGACATGACCGTGGAGATCCCCATCTTCGACATCACCTTCAGCACGCCCTTGCCGAGCGCCTTGATGAGGTTCTTGACGGCCTTCTCCTTGGACACGTGCACGACGCCCTCGTCCACCAGCCGCTCCACGGACTCCATCGCGAGGTAGGGGTTGACCGCGGCGGCGCCGTACCCGATGAGGAGGGCGACGTGATGGACCTCGCGGACATCGCCCGCCTCGACCACGAGCGAGATCCGGGTGCGGGTGCGTCGCCGCAGGGTGTGGTGGTGCACCGCCGAGGTGAGCAGCAGGGACGGAATCGGTGCGAGCTCCGCGTTCGAGTCCCGGTCCGACAGGACGATGAAGCTCACGCCGGACTCGATGGCGGCGTCGACCTCCGCGAAGATCTCCTCGAGACGTGACCGGAGGGCGGCCCCTCCGCCGGAGACGTCGTAGAGGCCCTTGACCTTGATCGCCGAGAAGCCCCGGTTCGCACGGTATTTGCCGATGTTGACAACCTTGGCCAACTGGTCGTTGTCGATCACGGGGAACCCGAGCACGAGCTTGCGGGCGTGCTCCGGGGTGTCCTCGAGGAGGTTGGGCTCCGGTCCGATCACGGCGTCGAGGGCGGTTACGAGCTCCTCGCGGATGGCGTCGAGCGGCGGATTGGTCACCTGCGCGAAGAGCTGCGAGAAGTAGTCGAAGATCAGGCGGGGCCGGCTGGACAGCACGGCGATGGGAGTGTCGGTGCCCATCGAGCCCAGCGCCTCGGCCCCGGTGGCCGCCATGGGCGCGAGCAGCACCCGCAACTCCTCCTCGGTGTAGCCGAAGGTCTGTTGCCTGCGCACCACCGAGGACGGGGAGTGGCTGACGTGTTCACGATCGGGCAGGTCCTCGAGCCGGAGGAGCCCCTCGTCGAGCCACTGCCGGTAGGGGTGCTGGGCGGCGAGGCCGGCCTTGATCTCCTCGTCCTCCACGATCCGCCCGGCCCCGGTGTCGACGAGGAACATCTTCCCCGGTTCCAGCCGCCCCTTGCGGACGACGGACTCCACGGGGATGTCGAGCACTCCCGTTTCGGAGGCCAGGACCACGAAGCCGTCATCGGTGACCCAGTACCGGCCGGGGCGCAGCCCGTTGCGGTCGAGGACGGCGCCGATCACGGTCCCGTCCGTGAAGCTGATGGAGGCCGGGCCGTCCCAGGGCTCCATGATGGTGGACATGTACTCGTAGAAGGCCCGCCGCGCCGGGTCCATGGCATCGTTGTTCTGCCACGCCTCCGGGATCATCATCAGCATCGCGTGCGGCAGGGGGCGGCCCGCGAGATGCAGCAACTCCACCACCTCGTCGAAGGACGCCGAGTCGGAGGCCCCCGCGGAGTTCACGTCGCCCAGCTGGGTGAGATCGCCCAGCAGGTCCGAATGGAGCGTCCCCTGCCGCGCCGCCATCCAGTTGCGGTTGCCACGCAGCGTGTTGATCTCGCCGTTGTGCGCCAGCAGACGGAACGGCTGCGCCAGCGGCCAGGACGGGAACGTGTTGGTGGAGAACCGGGAGTGCACGAGGGCGATCTGCGAGGTGAAGCGCTCGTCGTTCAGGTCCGGGAAGAACTGGCGGAGCTGCGAGGTGGTCAGCATGCCCTTGTAGACCAGCGTGCGGGCGGAGAGGGAGGCGAAGTAGATGCCCAGGCCGTTCTCGCACCGCTTGCGCACCCGGTAGGTCCGGCGGTCGAGGGCGATGCCGGTCAGCGAGTCGGGCGAGCGCAGGAAGAGCTGGCGGAAGACGGGCATGCAGTCCCGTGCCATGCGCCCGATCATGCTGTCGTTGATCGGCAGGTCGCGCCAGCCGAGAACCTCCAGGCCCTCGTCGGCGACGATCTGCTCGATGTCCTTCACCGCCGCCGCGCGTCGTGCGCCGTCGGTCGGCAGGAAGGCCGTCCCGACGGCGTAACTGCCCGGTTCGCCGAGCGGGAAGGACGTCACCCTGGTGAGGAACTCGTGCGGGATCTGCGTGAGGATTCCGGCGCCGTCGCCCGTGTTCACCTCGGCGCCGACAGCTCCACGGTGGTCGAGGTTGGCGAGTGCTGTCAGGCCCGCCTCAACAATGTCCCGCCCGGGATACCCCCTGAGGGTGGCCACGAACGCCACACCACAGGCGTCGTGCTCATAGGTCGGGTCGTACAGCCCGCGTGCGGGCCGGCCAATCGTCTCCATGTCCCACCAATCCTCGCCGGGAACTCGCGCTCCCACCTCGTGGCATGCGGGACACCATTGGCCCGTACTCCGTATTCAGCTCTGAGACCGCATCCTGCCACCACGGGGTTCGCCGCGTGTCCAGGTCCGTGAGCGGGTCCGCGGCCGCTCGTGGCAGCCAGCCCTCCCCGCGTCACCCACCAGGGATGGTGTCGCGTGAGGGTGAGTCTACACGCCCGGCATCGCGCGGTGCGGCACCGCCCCCGGAGGCGTCGGGGCTGGCGGGGGGCTCACGCCCGGGGAGATGGATCGGGTCGGGTTCGCCCCTCCGGCGCCTCAGCCACAGGAAGGCCGCGGTGGCGAGCAGGAACACGAGGACCGAAGTCCACACGTTGAGACGGAGGCCCAGGACCGTTTCGGCCTCATCGATCCGCAGCATCTCGATCCACGTGCGGCCCAGGGTGTAGGTCATGACGTAGAGCCAGAAGGTCCGCCCGTGGCGCAGCGAGAACCGCCGATCCGCCCAGAGGATGAAGGCGGCGGCCGCCAGGTTCCACAGCATCTCGTACAGGAAGGTGGGGTGGAAGAGCGTGCCGGGTGGATAACCCGCCACCAGATGTGCGGAGTCGATCTCCAGCCCCCAGGGAAGCTCGGTCGGCCGGCCGTAGAGCTCCTGGTTGAACCAGTTGCCGAGACGGCCGATGGCCTGCGCCACCAGCAGGCCGGGCGCGAGCGCGTCGGCGATGGGCGGCATGCGCAACCCCGCACGGCGTGCCCCGATCCACGCGCCCAGCGCTCCCAGGGCGATGGCCCCCCAGATCCCGAGACCACCGTTCCAGATGGCGAACACCGCCATCGGGTCGCCGCCCGGTCCGAAGTAGGCGTCCGGCGAGGAGACCACGTGGTAGATCCGGCCGCCGACGATCCCGAACGGGACCATCCAGATCACGAGGTCCATCGCGTGGTCCCGGGAACCGCCCCGCGCCTCGTAACGGCGCTGGAAGATGACGGCGGCGACGGCGATGCCGGCGAGGATCGCCAGCGCGTAGGCCCGCAGGGGGAACGGTCCGAGATACCACACCGACTCGGGCGGGCTCGGAATGGCCAGACCGGTCACGCGCGGTCCGCCAGCCGGGCGGAGTGGGCGGCCTCCGCCAGTTCGACCGCGAGATGTCTCATCGAGGAGACCCCGTCGCCGAGGGCCCGCAGGAGCGCGGAGCCGACGATCACGCCGTCGGCGAAGGCACCGACCTCGCGGGCATGCGCGGGGGTGGACACCCCGAGTCCGACACACACCCGCTCCGCCCCCGCGGCACGTGCGCGGCCCACGAGCCGGAGGGCGACGTCGTCGACGTGCAGCCGCTCACCGGTGACGCCCATGGTGGAGGCCGCGTACACGAACCCGCGGCACGCGGCGACGGTCATGCGGAGCCGCTCGTCCGTCGACGAGGGCGCCACGAGGAAGACACGGTCGAGGTCGTGCTCCGTCGCCGCGGCGATCCAGGCGCCCGCTTCGTCGGGAATCAGGTCGGGCGTGATCAGGCCGGCTCCCCCGGCGGCCGCGAGGTCCCGCGCGAAGGCCTCCACCCCGTACCGGTGGACCGGGTTGTAGTAGGTCATGACGAGCAGGGGGACGGCGCCCGCGAGCTTCTCGACCGCGCGGAGCACGTGCCGCGTGCGCGTGCCACCCTCGAGCGCGATCTGCCCGGTGCGCTGGATGACCGGTCCGTCCATCCCGGGATCCGAGTAGGGCAGTCCAAGTTCGATGATGTCCACGCCGGCATCGATGAGGGCCCTGCCGGCCGCGATGGAGGTCTCCAGGTCGGGGTATCCGACCGTGAGGTAGCCGATGAAGCCGGCGCCCCCCGCACCGGTGCGCCGATCGAGCGCGAGCGCCGACTGCGAGCTCATACGCCTCCCTCCTCGAACAGGTCGAACCACCGGGCAGCCGTCGCCACATCCTTGTCCCCCCGTCCCGAGAGGTTCACGAGGATGACCAGCTCCGCCGCCCGCTCCCCCGCGGAGCGTCCCAGCCGCAGCGCACCGGCGAGCGCGTGGGCCGACTCGATCGCGGGAATGATGCCCTCGGTGTGACAGAGCGCGGCGAACGCGTCCATGGCCTCGGCGTCCGTGACGGGCCAGTACTCGGCCCGGCCGATGCTCGCGAGGTAGGCGTGCTCGGGTCCCACCCCCGGGTAGTCCAGTCCGGCCGAGATGGAATGTGACTCGAGGGTCTGGCCGTCCTCGTCCTGCAGCAGGTAGGAGCGGGCGCCGTGGAGGACGCCGGGTTGTCCGCCCACGATGGCCGCCGCGTGGTGTCCCGTCTCGATACCCTCGCCGGCCGCCTCCAGGCCCACCAGCCGCACGTCCGGATCGTCCAGGAACGCGTTGAAGATGCCGATGGCGTTCGAGCCTCCGCCCACGCACGCCATCACGACGTCGGGCAGCCGGCCCGTCAGCTGGAGCACCTGTTCCCGCGCCTCCTCCCCGATGACCTTCTGCAGGTCACGCACGATGGTGGGGAACGGGTGGGGACCGGCGGCGGTGCCGAAGAGGTAGTTGGTGGTCTCCACGTTGGTCACCCAGTCCCTGAACGCCTCGTTGATGGCGTCCTTCAGGGTCCGGGATCCCGCGTCCACGGAGATCACCTCGGCTCCGAGCAGTCGCATGCGGGCCACGTTGAGAGCCTGCCTCCGGACGTCCTCGGCACCCATGTAGACGGTGCACTCGAGACCGAGCAGGGCCGCCGCTGTCGCGGCCGCCACGCCGTGTTGGCCTGCGCCGGTCTCGGCGATCACCCGGTGCTTGCCAATCGCCCGCGTGAGGAGCGCCTGGCCGAGCACGTTGTTGATCTTGTGGGAACCGGTGTGGTTCAGGTCCTCCCGCTTCAGCAGGACGCGGGCACCGCCCGCCAGCCGGGAGAAGCGTCTGGCCTCGGTGAGGATCGAGGGCCGTCCCGTGTAGGTCCGGTGCAGTTCGGCGAGCTCGGCGGTGAAGGCGGGATCCTCCCTGAGTCGCTCCCAGGCTGCGGCGAGCTCGTCGAGCGCAGCCACGAGCGCCTCGGGCACGAACCGCCCGCCGAATTCGCCGAAGTAGGGGCCGGTCAGGGACCCGAGGTGCTGGAGGGCCATGGTCTGCCTAGTCTCGAGGGGTCAGTGCAGGGTGGTTCGCTGCCGCGACCATGTCCGCCACGGCCTGACGGGGATCGTGGTGGGTGACGAGGGCCTCGCCCACCAGGACGGCGTTCGCGCCGACCCGGGCGTACTCGATGACGTCGTGGGGACCGCGGACGCCCGACTCCGCCACCGGGATCACCTCGACCACGGAGCCGAAGACATCCCGGCGCACCTCAAGGGTCTTCAGGTTGCGGGCGTTGATCCCGATCACCCGCGCGCCCGCGTTCACGGCGCGCATGGCCTCCACACGGTCGTGCGCCTCCACCAGCGCCGTCATGCCGAGGGAGTGCACCCGTTCCACGAGGGAGGTGAGGGCGCTCTGTTCCAGCGCCGCCACGATGAGCAGGACGAGATCGGCGCCGTGCGCCCGAGCCTCCCAGATCTGGTAGGGGGTGATGATGAAGTCCTTGCGCAGCACGGGGATGTCGACGGCCGCGCGCACCGCGTCCAGGTCCGCGAGCGAGCCGCCGAACCTGCGCTGCTCGGTCAGGACGGACACGGCCGCCGCGCCGCCGAGTTCGTACTCGCCGGCCAGTGCCGCGGGGTCGGCGATGGGCGCGAGGCCGCCTCGTGACGGACTCGCCCGCTTCACCTCCGCGATGATCGCAACCGCGCCACTGGGGTTGCGAAGAGCGGCGGTCCCGTCCCTGGCCGACGGCGCCCGCGCCGCGCGCTCCTTCAGCTCGGCGAGGCTCACCTGCGCCTGCCGGGCCGCGATGTCCTCCCGCACCCCGGCGAGGATCTCGTCCAGAACCGTCATGGTCAGTCCGCGTACCAGTCGCGCCGCCTGGTGCCGGTGACGGGCTGGCCGAGGCCCCTCGCCCGCATCGACAGGGAGGCGAGGGCCGAGCCGGCGGCGACCACGATGCCGGTGATCCACAGCGTCGGGCTCGCGATCGCCAGTCCCACCCCGAGGACCAGCGCGCCGGCAATCACTCCGGCGGTGAGTACCCATGCCGCCTTCGTGTGACCGTGGTTGGGCGGCGCCGCCGCCGGTGGGAGTGTATACGCCTCGTCAGCCATCCCTGTCCTCCTTTCGGCCCAGATTACCCTCTCCGCGCGAGGGATCCTCGCCACGTCCGAGAGCATCCCAGTCGTCCATCGCACGGCCGCGCGCATCGGCTCCGGTCGCCGGCCGGCGCTCGAAGCGGGTGCGCTGCGGGACCCACCGCCCGGCCGCCGCCACAGCCCCGACGGCGACGCCGGCCGCCACCGCCAGCGCGGCGAGTCCTCCCCAGGCGGCGGGCAGCACGTCGACGGCGAGCGGAGCCTCCGCCACTCCGCTGAGCCGGGCAGCCGCCAGGGCCACCGTGTGCGCGGGGTCGGCGACCACCGCCGCTCCCTGGGCGAGGGCGGCGAGGGAGGTCGCAGCGACCACGGCCGCCGTCGTCCGCGCCAGCGCGGTGCCGGCGATGGTCAGCGCGATGGCCCCCGCCACGATGACGAGGCCCGCTGCCGTCGTCGCGGGCGCGACGGTGGCGCCCGCGAGCTGGACGATGCCACTGGAGGTGACCGTGGGGACGTCGGCGCTGAGCCACGCCGCGGAGGCCGTCGCGAGCACGATGGCTCCGGCCACCAGCAGGAGCACCGTGGCCCGGGAGCGGGTCACCGCATCCTCGCGGCGAGCTGGACCGCGCGCAGCGCTGCTGCCGCCTTGGAACGGCACTCCTGGTACTCGAGGTGCGGTACGGAGTCCGCGACGATCCCGGCACCTGCCTGGACGCTGGCGAGGCCGTCCAGGATGACGGCGGTGCGGATCGCGATCGCCATGTCCAGGTTGCCCGCGAAGTCGAAGTACCCGATGGTGCCGCCGTACACCCCGCGCCGGGTGGGTTCGAGCTGGTCGATCAGCTCCATGGCACGGACCTTCGGGGCTCCGGAGAGGGTGCCCGCCGGGAACGTGGCCACCAGGGCGTCCAGGGCGGTTGCCCCGGGACGCATGGTGCCGGTGACCGTGGAGGCCATGTGCATGATGTGGCTGAAGAACTTGATGGACATGAAGTCCCGCACGGTCACGGTCCCGGGGTCGCAGAACTTGGCCAGGTCGTTGCGGGCGAGGTCGACGAGCATCAGGTGTTCCGCGCACTCCTTGGGGTCGGCGCGCAGTTCGCCGGCGAGGAGGTGATCCTCCTCCGGGGTGGCGCCCCGCGGACGGGAGCCGGCGATCGGGTAGGTGCGGGCGACGCGGCCCTCCACCTTCACGAGCGTCTCGGGCGACGAACCGACGACGTCGATCCGGCCGCCCGGGCGGCGTGGGTCCGGGGGGCAGGCCAGGTACATGTA
>JALHDK010000343.1 GCA_022838965.1 Actinomycetales bacterium
CGCCGCCTGCTCTGCGGCCAGGTGGGGATCCTGGCCTCGGGCGGTCCTCGTTAGCCTGAGTCATCGGGAGGACCGCGGCTTGAGCCCGCCGCATATGTGTGTGTCTCCTCCTCCGTGACCCACGCGCGGGGGTGTCCTGGGAGGTGCTTACTCGCATGTTCGCGGTCCTTCTCGCCGCCCTTACCCTCGCCATGGCTCAGGCGGCTCCGACCGACGCCTACCGCATCGGGCCGTACGACGTCCTGCAGATCGTCGTCCCCGAGGAGCGGACCGACGCGCCCATCGTGACGACCGACGCCCTCACGGTAGGGCCCGATGGAACCGTCGCCGTCGCCTACCTGGGCGACGTCATCGCCGTGGGAAAGACGACCGCCGAGCTGAGCGAGGAGATCCGCGTGGGCCTCATCGAGGCGGGGCAGTTCGTCAGCCCCCATGTGCTCGTGCGGGTGCGGGAGTACGGCGCCGACCGGGTCAGCGTCCTCGGCGCGGTGAAGGAGCCCGGGTACTTCCCCTTCCGCGAGGGGCTCGCTGTGCGCGACGCGATAGCCATGGCCAAGGGCGTCCAGCTCGAGATAGCCGCCAACCCACTGGCACGCCTCGTCCACCGCGACGGGGAATCGGTCACCTTCCAGCTCAACGAGGCTTTGAGGGCCGAGGGCGCCATGGCCGACCTCCTGCTTCAGCCCGGGGACGCGATCATCGTCGAGGAGTCCGCCCCTGTCAGTGTGCTCGGCTACGTGCACGACCCGGGGGATGTCCGCGTTCGTGAGGGCGCGCGACTCTCCGAGGTCCTGGCTCTAGCCGGGGGGATCGTGGAGCCCGGCGAGGAGACCTTCGAGGCAGGCCGCACCCCCGGCGACTCCACACGCATCACTATCAACCGCGCCGATGGCACTACCGAGACCGTGTCACTGATGGGCGCCGACGAAGGCACGACCCGGGACGACCCCGCCGTCTTCCCGGGTGATGTCATCTACGTGCCCGCCTCGCGGAGCGAGGTCACCGTCCTCGGCTACATCAAGAGCCCAGGCGTGCTCGTCTTCAGATCGGGCGACCGCGTCTCCGATGTCATCGCCAAGGCAGGCGGCGTGATCATCTCGTCCGGCATACCGGACAACATCCTGGAGATCGGCGACCTAAGCGCGATACGACTCTACCGCGCCGACGGGACCGAGCTGCTCGTGAACCTCGATTCCCGCGTGGCCGGCGCCGGCGACCCCGAGCTGCTACCGGGGGACTCCATCGTGGTGCCTCGTAGGGAGCAGACCTACTACGCCCTCGGGCGCGTGCGTGTCCAGGGGCGGCACGTGCTCCCGCCCGGCTCACGGGTGCTCGACCTCTACACTGCCGCGGGCGGGACGACGACAGTCGATGCCCTGCCCATGCGAACGACGGACGCGGATCTCGCCAACTGCGTGCTGGCACGCGCGGACGGGACTCAGCTCGTCGTCGACCTCCAAGCCATTGCACAGAACCCCGCGCTGGAGGCCAACGTGGAACTCGTCCACGGCGACAGCCTCTGGGTGCCCGAGGCGGACCGCCGGGTCATCGTCGCCGGCTATGTCCAGAGTCCCGGCTACTTCCA
>JALHDK010000344.1 GCA_022838965.1 Actinomycetales bacterium
TCCAGCGCGCACCCGGAGCTCGATGGCGGCTGGTTCCGAGGCTTCGACTACCGCCGCTGGGACTACTGGAGCAGCTCCGCCGACGTGGGGTGGGGCGCCTGGTGCCTGGAGACGGGGTGGTCACAGGGCTGGATTGCTTCCGTCCTGGGGCTCCGCGCGCTCGGCACGAGCTTCTGGGAGCTCACCGCCGACCTGGAACTCGGACAGCACGTGCCGTCCTGCTTGACCCAGATGTCCCTAGGCGATGGCGGACCCTACCGGCCGCGACCTAGGAGGCGCCCCCACCTGGCGGAGGGCTGCCCCTACGATCTGAAGGGCGAGCCCGATGACCGGTACCCCGATGTCAACCGAGCGAGCCTGACAGACGGCCAGGAGTGGCCGCCCAACGCGCCGGAGCGCTGGGTGGGGTGGTGGGGGACACCGATGGTCGTCACCGTCGATCTGGGCGAAGTGCGGGCCCTCAGCCGGGCAGGCGCCGTGTTTCTCGTCAGCGGCGACATCGGCGTGCTGCCTCCCGTGAGACTGCGGGTGCAGGGGGGACGGGAGCCGGAGGCGCGTGACTGGAGCGCCGAGGTTCGACCTCCCGCGGCAGAGCCTGGTGACCGATGGGTGCACGCCATTGAGGTAACGTGCGCGGCGCCAGCGCCGGCGCGGTTCTTGACGATACAGGCTGACCCAGCGCCGGAACTGCCCGCGTGGCATCGCTCCGCCGGCTTGGCAGCGTGGCTGATGTGCTGCGAGCTAGCGGTGTTCTAGCGCGCCAGAGGGGTCTGCGGGCTCGACCCTGGGCGCATGGATTGGTGGGGTGGGATGATAGAGATCCGCATCGCCGAGCGCCTAGCGTCGCACAATGTGTGCGCACTGAGCGTACGCGCCGACGCCGATGTGCCGGAGGTGCACTTCGCGGCACACCCCCACGGTGGGGCCGAGACCCTTTGGTTCCGTTTCGCCGTGCAGGTGGTCGTCGGCCGAGCAGGGTCCGTGCGCTTGGTGCTGGAGCACATCGGGAACATGCTGGGGGCATCGGATCCGGGCGCGATCTGGCCGGTGATCTCCGCTGGCGAGGGAGGATGGCGCCGGCTCCCGCCTGGGCGTCCAAGGCTCATGCCCGACGGGCGTGTGTCGGCACTATGGGACCTCGACCTCTCGCGCGGAGAGCACCGCGTCGAGATCGCCTTCTGCTACCCCTACGGACCTTCTGACCTCAATGGGCTGCTCGCCGATGTGGGGGAGAGTGTGACTGCAGACGAGATCGGCGTGACCCAGTCGGGCCGGCCTCTGCCGAGGCTCTCGACGGACTACGGCAGCCCCGGTGGTGAGACAGACGGCGTCTACCTCATCGCCCGTCAGCACAGTGGAGAGACGCCAGGGTCCTGGGTGCTCGATGGCCTGCTGCGGGCCGCCTCGGCCGCCCCCTCCGGGCCGGCTATCTGGGCCATCCCCTTCGCGCACCTGGATGGGGTGGTACAGGGGGACTACGGGAAGGACGGCTACCCCTACGACCTCAACCGCGCCTGGGGCGCGCCTCCCATGCGGCACGAAACGCTGGTGATCCAGCGGGACATATGCCTATGGACACAT
>JALHDK010000345.1 GCA_022838965.1 Actinomycetales bacterium
GCTACGTCGTGTCGCGCAATCGCCGTGGATGGCGGCCCTGGATGCACGACCGCGCGCAAGCCGGAGGCATGCGCTACGTGGATCCGCTTGACGTGGCGCCGGGCTCATCGAGAATCCAGGCCACATTGCGGACAGGAGGGGAGACGCTATGGGGATTATGGATCGCTTCAGGATGGACGGTCGGGTCGCGCTCATCACCGGCGCGAGCCGCGGGTTGGGCAAGGTGATGGCGCAGACACTTGCGGAGGCCGGCGCGAGCGTCGTCGCCGTCAGCCGCAGCGAGGCGGACGTGACGGCGGTGGCCGGGGAGATCGAGACGGCCTACGGGCATCCGTGCCTGGGGAAGGCGTGCGACGTCACCGATCCGGACCAGGTCCGGGCCCTCGTCCAGACCACGATCGACAGCTTCGGCAAGATCGATGTCCTTATCAACAATGCCGGCATCAACATCCGCGGGCGGATCGAGGACCTGTCGCTTGAGGAGTTCCGGCAGGTGCAGGACACCAACGTGACCAGCATCTGGATGCTCTGTCGCGAGGTCGCCCCGCACATGAAGGCGCGCCGCTACGGGCGCGTGGTCAACATTGGCTCGATGCTCTCGGTGATCTCGATTGCCGAACGCACGCCCTATGCCGCGAGCAAGGGTGCGGTGCTGCAGCTCACGCGGACGCTGGCGCTCGAATGGGCACCCTATGGCATTACGGTCAACGCGCTGTTGCCGGGGCCGTTCGGCACCGAGCTCAATCGTCCGCTTCTCGATAACCCGGAAGCTTACCAGGCCTTCGTCTCGCAGATCCCGCTGGGCCGGTGGGGCGAGCTGGAGGAGATCGGCGGCGCCGTGCTCTTCCTCGCCAGCGACGCCTCGAGCTTCGTCACCGGCGCCGGCCTCTCGATCGACGGCGGCTGGACGGCGCGGTAATCCGGGCGTTCGCTCGCGCGGTGCTCTGCGGCCCGGCGTGCTCTCACCGGGCCGTGAACGTTGTGACCGACCGCGCCGGCGCCTCGTAGGTGAGGGCGTCCGCGGATAGACCCATCGGGCCGAGCGCGACATACGCTTCGTCCGGGCCCGTGCGCGTCACGTCGAAGACGGTCGCTGTCGTACCGTGCACATCGATGTGCAGCGGTACGGCGTGGTCCGCCAGGTTGAGCACGACGAAGGCATCCGGATGCCCCGTGCCGTTGCCGGCAAAGGCGATCAGGCCGATCTCCGAGTCATTGGAGAGCACGCGCGCGACCCGCATCCCGGGCTGCCCGGCGCGGCTCACCTGCTTGTAGTAGAAATACCCGGGCTTGACCGCATACGTGCCGGCGTCGTAGACCTCGAAGGCCGTGCCAGGGTTGGGGTCCCCGCCCACCCATTGGCCCGGGCGCTGGATGCACGCCCAGGGGATCAGGCCGTTGACCTTGGTGCAGTAAACGTTATTTCGGATCTCGTTCACGAAGTCCACGTCCATCCTGGCCCAGCTCGTGCTCGTGACCCAGGCGTGCAGGTCGGGCCTACCGGCGCGGAGGGTGTCGATGCCCAGGCTGCGCCAGTCCCCATACCACCGGCCCTGCGGTGCACCCTTGAAGCCGTGCGA
>JALHDK010000346.1 GCA_022838965.1 Actinomycetales bacterium
GAGCCACAATGGCGTCGAGGCTGGGGCCGATTCGGCGCTCCTCCTGGTAAGCGGGCACCACGACGCTGAGGTAAGGCTGCTCTAGGGGCTGTCGCCCCTCCATGGTTGAGTGGCTCCTTCAGTGTGCGGCTGAGGTGGACCGCCCACATATGGAAGTGCCCCGCGGCTCCCCACAGGCTACACGCTGGATGGCTCTCTGGCGAGAGGCGCGGACCTGTCTACCTCGCCGTGATCTCCGCCATCTCACACGCACCCGACCCTCCGTGAGTCGCGAGGATCCGGACCACTATGGCCGGCACTCCGCCATCGGGGAGGTCGATCGTGAAAGCCGATCCGTCAGCGGGCAGCTCATATCGCCCGAGCGAGCGCGGTTCCGCTCCATCGGGAGTGCCGAGCAGCACCTCGACGGTCTTCGGCCAACGGCTGCCGAACAGCGCCCGGGCCCCCGTGGCAGGGTGCAATACCAGGGCGGTGATGTCGGCGCGGCCAGGCCGGATGCGGATCTCGATGGGCAGATCATGGCCCGCTGAGGAGACCCATGGGCGGAATGCCGCATCGCCAGAGGTGAGCCCATCTACGAGGCGACTCGGGCCGTAGTCCGCGTTCGCCGCGGAATCCACGGCCAACTCCGCGCCGGCGGCGGGGCTGAGTGGGTTGCCCGGGTCGCCGTCCGTGGCGGCGATGAGGTCCCTGGGCGCTGGTGGCGAGTCATCGATGAAGGGCCCCCGCGGAAGCGGAGGATCAGCCTTATCGCGGCTGCGGGGCGGTCCAACCTCGAGATCGGCGCCCGGTTCACCCGGCACGTGGGGGGCGAGGGCGTTGACGGGAGGCTCCGGTTCCGCGGCCGGTGGCTCCACGATCTCCGGCTCTCGCGGCGGCGCGTCGGGCCGGGCGAGGGCGTCAGCGCAAGCCGCTGCCAGAGGGGCCAGTTCCGTCAACCCATCGAAGTGGGCGCGCACGACGCCGTCGGCGGAGAGCACGAAAAGCGTAGGAACGCCGGTGACGCGGTAGTCGCTGAAGGCGGCGGCGTTCGCTGGTTCATCGGCCGAGACGACTAGGGCAGCCAGCCCCTCGAGGGCGCCTTCGAGTTGCCGAAGCACCTCTTCCTGCTCCGTGTTGAACCGGGAGTAGCTGCCAAGAAAGGCGAGGAGCGTGGCGCGCCCGCTCTCGAGGGCCGAGTGGATCGCCGGCGTGCTCGCGGGCGCCGGGTGATCGACTCGGAGCTTGGGGCTGGGGAGGGGGTTGCTGAGCTCGTAGACGCTCAGGCTGTCGGACGGCGCGGGGCTCGCGGCCTTGGCTTCGTCGATGGCCGCCGCCAAGGGCGCGGCATCCGTCAGACCCTCGAAGACGGCGACGATGTGACCCGTCGCGTCGAGCACCATCACCGAGGGGATGCGGGCAGCCCCGAAGGCGTCGAAGAGCCGGTCACCCGCCGCCGTCTCATCTTCCGCGCGCAGGAAGATGACATCGTTCCCATAGCGGCCCCTCAGATCATTCAGGGTGATGGTCTGCGCGACGTTGTCCGGCCCCGCGTCCCCGGTGAAGTGCAGGACGATGGCTCGCCCTGCCCCAAGGGCGG
>JALHDK010000347.1 GCA_022838965.1 Actinomycetales bacterium
GGCGAGCCCACCGTCATCACGAACGCTGAGGGCTCCCGGACCACACCGTCCGTCGTCGCGTTCAGCAAGTCGGGTGAGGTCCTGGTGGGCGAGGTGGCCAAGCGCCAGGCCGTCACCAACGTGGAGCACACGATCTCCTCGGTCAAGCGTCACATGGGCACCAACTGGACCGCCAACATTGAGGGCAAGAAGTACACGCCGCAGGAGATCAGCGCCCGCATTCTCGGCAAGCTCAAGGCGGACGCCGAGGCCTATCTCGGGGAGCCCGTGACGGACGCGGTCATCACGGTCCCCGCCTACTTCAATGACGCCCAGCGTCAGGCCACGAAGGACGCCGGCCAGATCGCCGGACTCAACGTGCTGCGCATCATCAACGAGCCCACGGCCGCGGCCCTCGCCTACGGGCTGGAGAAGGGCAAGGAGGACGAGCTCATTCTCGTCTTCGACCTCGGCGGCGGCACCTTCGACGTCTCCCTCCTGGAGGTCGGCAAGGACCCCGACGGGTTCTCCACGATCCAGGTGAAGGCCACAAACGGGGACAACCGGCTCGGCGGCGACGACTGGGACCAGCGCATCGTTGACTGGCTGATCACCCAGGTCAAGAACAAGGAGGGCGTCGACCTCGCCAAGGACAAGCGCGCCGTCCAGCGCCTGCGCGAGGCGGCGGAACAGGCGAAGAAGGAACTGTCCTCGGCGCTCAACACCCACATCTCGCTGCAGTACCTCTCCATGGGCGAGAACGGTCCCGTCCACCTGGACGAGAAGCTGTCCCGCGCCCAGTTCGAGGAGATGACCAAGGATCTGCTGGAGCGGACCAAGGCCCCCTTCCACAACGTCATCCGCGACGCCGGCATCAAGGTGTCCGACATCGATCACGTGGTCCTCGTGGGCGGCTCCACCCGGATGCCTGCCGTGACCCAGTTGGTGAAGGAGCTCACCGGCGGCAAGGAGCCCAACAAGGGCGTCAACCCGGACGAGGTCGTGGCCGTCGGCGCGGCGCTGCAGGCCGGCGTGCTCCGCGGCGACCGCAAGGACGTGCTGCTCATCGACGTCACGCCGCTGAGCCTCGGCATCGAGACCAAGGGTGGCATCATGACGCGCCTGATCGAGCGCAACACCGCCATTCCCACGAAGCGGTCCGAGATCTTCTCCACCGCCGAGGACAACCAGCCGTCGGTGCTCATTCAGGTGTACCAGGGCGAGCGGGAGTTCGCCCGGGACAACAAGCCGCTTGGCACGTTCGAGCTGACCGGCATCGCCCCCGCCCCGCGCGGGATCCCGCAGATCGAGGTCACCTTCGACATCGACGCAAACGGCATCGTGCACGTGTCCGCGAAGGACCGCGGCACCGGCAAGGAGCAGTCGATGACCATCACCGGCGGATCCGCCCTCCCGAAGGAGGACATCGACCGCATGGTCCGCGAGGCGGAGGCGCACGCTGCCGAGGACAAGAAGCGGCGCGAGGAGGCGGAGACCCGCAACCAGGCGGAGAACCTCGCCTACTCCACCGAGAAGGTGCTCAAGGACAACGCGGACAAGATCCCCGCGGATGTCGCCTCCGACGTGTCGGCTGCG
>JALHDK010000079.1 GCA_022838965.1 Actinomycetales bacterium
TTCTCGGACTTTTCGATGACCTCCCGGGTGATGACCACCTTCTTCTTTCCCTCCAGGGACGGAAGCTCGAACATCAGATCCAGCATCAGGTTTTCCACGATGGAGCGGATCCCCCGGGCGCCGGTCTTCCGGCGGGTGGCCAGGTCCGCTATGGCCGTGATGGCGGCATCCTCGAAGATCAGCTCCACATCGTCCATTCTGAGAAAATGCTGGTACTGCTTGATGACGGAGTTTTTCGGCTCCCAGATGATCCTTTCCAGGTCCTCCCGGGTAAGGTCGTGGAGAGGGACATGGATGGGCAGCCGGCCGACGAACTCGGGGATCATGCCGAATTTGATCAGGTCGTCGGGATGCAGTTCCCGGTAGGTCTCCACCAGGTTCTTCTCTTCCCGGCCCCGGACATGCCCGCCACCAGCGCGTGGGGACCGTCCCGCTCGAGGTCCACCACGAGAGGACCGGACGCCGTCACCCCCACCGGCACGGCCAGGCTCACCCGGCCCCGCCATCGCTGCCGGATGGCAGCGGTGTCCGTGCGCAGGAGCTCCGCCAACTCCACGCGGACCGGAAGCCCGGCCGCGGTGCCGGCACCGAGGGCCTCGAGCCAGGACAGGCTTCCCTGTGCCCACGCCGGGGCGCGGAGGACCGCAGCCCACACGGGTGGCCGGCTGGCGTGCCACGTGACGAGAGCCGAGTCCCGGCCGGGCCCGGCCGGAGGGCGCGGCTCGAGGACGACCTCGATCCCGAGCCCCCGGGTCGTCACCCAGGGTGAGGTGACGCGCAGGACATCCGGGTCGTTGTGCGCCACGAGGAAGCCGGCCAGCCACATCGCGTTCCTCTCCGCCGCTGGACCGACGAACGCCCAGCCCGTGCCGGCGAGTGCTGTGGAACGCAGCGGCCGGAGCGAGCGGGGAAGGACCGGTTCCGCATGGAACGCGCGACCTTCCGCCGCTGTCGCGAGGATGTCAGCGGGCCGCTCGGGTCTGTGGGGACGGTAGGTGTGGCGACGGCGCACGAGGCCCACGGACGCGACGAGCGGCATCGCCACCGTCAGCCACCGCCACCCGGGCCCGCCGACCGCGAAGGGCACCATGGCGAGAGCGACGGCGACGGGCATCGCCACCCCGGTCAGCCCGTGCCACGTCCGCAGCCCTGCCCGCCGGGGCCGCGGGTGCCGCCCCAGCCGGTACCGGCCCTCTCCGGCCTCCAGAACGGACCCGACGACGACGCGCTGCCACCGGGGACCCACGCCGCGGCGCAGCACTCCGAAGCGGTGGCGGGTGCCGTTCGTGGAGCCCAGGTCCCGGACCATGACCGTGCGACGGGTGGCGCGCAGTTCGAGCTGTCGACGGGAGAGCCCGGCATCGCCGACGACGATGTCTCCCTCCCGCCCGACCACGTGCGAGCCGGTCAACGGCCAGCTCATCCCCTGGCTGGGGCCCTCCACTGCGACCAGGACGTCGGGTTTCACGACGGCCAGTCAAGCAGGGTGGCCGGGCCGCGCGGGGTGGGGTGTGTACCGCCAGACGCCAAGTGGCACGGTTCCGGGCCGGTGCGGGGCTGCCTGCACGTGTGCGGCGTGCGCTGCGAGAGGATGGTCCGGTGGACCTGAAGGATGCCCGTGAGCGCTGGAACGCGCTTGCCACACTCATCGATGACGCGCAGTTCAACTACTACGTGCTCGATGCGCCGACCATCTCCGATGCCGAGTATGACGCGGCGATGCGCGAGCTCGAGGCCCTCGAGCATCTGTTCCCCGAACTGCAGTCCGCCGACTCTCCCACCCTGCGGGTGGGCGGCTGGCGGGCGAACGAGTTCGCCGCCGTCGCCCATCTCGAGCGGATGATGAGCCTCGATGACGTCTTCACCCTGGAGGAACTCCGGCAGTGGGCAGGGCGTGTCCGGGCGGCGGCCGGTGCCTCCGAGGTGCCCATGACCGCGGAACTCAAGGTGGATGGACTCGCTGTGAGCCTGGTGTACGAGGCCGGCCGGCTGGTTCGCGCCGCGACCCGCGGGGATGGACGGACCGGAGAGGACGTGACGGTGAATGTCCGGACGATCGCGGCCATTCCCCAGGTGCTGCGGGGGGAGGTGCCGGACGTCGTCGAGGTGAGGGGCGAGGTGTACTTCCCGGTCGCCGCCTTCAGTTCCCTGAACGAGTCGCTGGTCGCCGCGGGACGTCCCCCGTTCGCCAACCCGAGGAATGCGGCTGCCGGGTCGTTGCGCCAGAAGGACCCACGGATCACGGCGTCCCGCCCGCTGGCGATGGTGGCCCACGGGGTGGGGGCGTTCGTCCCCCCCGCCGCTGCCCCGGCCACCCAGTGGGAGCTGTATCAGCTCTTCGCGCGGTGGGGGATCCCCGTGTCCGCGCACACCCGCCTCGCGGAGTCCCTCGCCGATGTCGAGGCCATGATCGCCCACTTCGGTGACCACCGCCACGACGTGGAACACGAGATCGACGGGATCGTCGTGAAGGTCAACGACCGGGCGCTGCAGGCGGCCATGGGTGCGACGTCCCGGGCCCCCCGCTGGGCGGCGGCCTACAAGTACCCGCCGGAGGAGGTGCACACCCGCCTGCTCGACATCCGCACCCACGTGGGCCGGACCGGCCGCGTGACCCCGTTCGGGGTCATGGAGCCGGTCCGCGTCTCGGGATCCACCGTCTCGATGGCCACGCTGCACAACGAGTCCGAGGTGCGGCGGAAGGGACTGCTGATCGGGGACATGGTGGTTCTCCGGAAGGCCGGGGACGTGATCCCCGAGATCGTGGCACCCGTGGTCGCCCTGCGGGATGGCAGCGAGCGGGAGTTCGTGATGCCGTCCCGCTGTCCCTCCTGCGGGACGCCCCTCGCGCCGGCGAAGGAGGGGGACGTCGACCTGCGCTGTCCCAACAGCGAGTCGTGTCCCGCGCAGCTCACCGAGCGGGTGGCCCACATCGGATCCCGCGGAGCGCTTGACATCGAGGCGCTGGGCGACGAGACGGCGCTCGCCCTCACCAATCCGGAGGCCAACCGTGAGTACGTCGTCGGTGTCGACCCCATGCCGGCGCCCCAGGCTCCGGTGCTCCGCAACGAAGCGGGACTGTTCGCCCTTCGGGTGGAGGACCTCGCCGGGGTGCGGGTGTGGCGCGAGAAGAGGAGGGCCGGCGCCCTGGCGGGCCAGTGGGAACAGGTTCCCTACTTCTACACACTCGAGAAGCGTCGCCGCGACGGGACCGTGTCGCAGCCGGCTGTCCCCCGGGCCACCACCGTCCGGATGCTCGCGCAGATCGAGGAGGCGAAGACGCGACCGCTGTGGCGCTTCCTGGTGGCGTTGTCCATCAGGCACGTCGGCCCGACGGCGGCGCGCGCGCTCGCGGACCGGTTCCGATCCCTCGCCGCGATCGAGAACGCGACTGTCGAGGAACTGGCGGGTACGGAAGGTGTCGGGACCGTGATCGCACAGTCCATTCACGACTGGTTCGCCGTGCCGTGGCATCAGGAGGTCGTGCGCGCCTGGCGTGCGGCCGGGGTCCGCTTCGTGGACGAGGCCCCCGCCGACGTCGTCCCCCAGGTCCTCGCGGGCCTCACCATCGTCGTCACCGGCTCCCTCTCGGGCTTCTCGCGCGACGGCGTGAAGGAGGCCATCACCGCGCGCGGCGGCCGGATCTCCAGCTCGGTCTCCGCGAGGACGGACTACGTCGTCGTCGGCGAGAACGCCGGGTCGAAGGAGGCGCGGGCGCGCGAGCTCGGCGTGCCGATCCTCGACGAGGAGGGATTCCTGCGTCTGCTCGAGGGCGGTCCCGGCGCCCTCAGCTAGAGGAGCGGCCCGAGCGGGTGAACCACACGTTCGACGACCTGCTCGTGCCACGGTCGGGCGTCCCACTCATCAGGGAGCAGTTCCCGCGAGTTGCTCAGGTCGTTCTCGAAGATCTCCTCCATCACCCGGGCGAGACCCTCGTCATGGATCTCGAGGTTGATCTCGAAGTTCCCGGTCATGGACAGACGGTCGATGTTCGTGGTGCCCACCGTCGTCCAGCGGCCGTCGATGGTGGCGGTCTTGGCGTGCACCATGGCGTGCCGGAAGAGGAAGATCCGGACACCCGCGCGGAGCAGGCGGGTGTAGTTGCCGCGGGACACCCAGTCCGCCACGACGTGGTTGGACCGCTCGGGAACGAGAACCCGGACCTCGACGCCCCGCTTCACGGCACGCAGGAGGGCGTCGGTGATCTCCTCGTCCGGGAGGAAGTAGCCCTGTGTGATCCAGATGTGGGAGACGGCGCGCTCGATGCCGTCGATGTACAGGCCGCGCACCGGGAACAGCCACCGGTTCGGCAGGTTGAGGGCGGCGCGAATGCGCGCGTCCCACTTCCGCGCCCCGAGATCGGGCAGCTCCGGCTGGTCCTTCCGCTTGTAGTAGTTCCAGAAGTCCACGAAGGCGTTGGAGAGCTCCCACGCCGCCGGCCCCTCGATCCGCAGGTGGGTGTCGCGCCAGCTCTCGGCGTACCTCCGGCCGATGTTGTAGCCCCCCACGTACCCGATCCGGCCGTCGACCACGAGAAGCTTGCGATGATCCCGGGCATAGGTCCGGGGCGACAGCGGCGACTTCCCGTTGATCAGGCGGAACGCGAGCACCTCGAGGGTGGGATCGAAGCGCTTGAACGCCCGCGGCACCACGAGGTTCGCGAAGGTGTCGTAGATGACGTACACCTTCACCCCACGCCGGGCGGCCGCGGTCAGCTCCTCCTTGAACGTCTCCCCGACGTCGTCGCCCTTCCAGATGTAGGTCTCGAAGTAGATGGACTCCTCGGCGGAGCGGATGTCGCGCACCATGGCCTCGTACAGGCCGTCGCCGTCGGTGTACACCGCGAGGACGCTGCTGTGGGCGTGGACCACCTCCGGCGTCAGCCGCGGGAAGTACCCGCTGGGGGGATTCCGTCGCTTCCGGACCGCGTCGACGACGACGAGGACGCCGGCGACACTCACCTGCAGAATGATCGCGCCGGCGACCGCGTAGGCTGAGGCGCGGCGCACCGCACGCGCACGTGCGGGCGTGAGGAACATGGCTCCAATCTAGCCTGTGGGCCGCGGCGAACGGCTCCGCGGCGTCCTGTCCGGCCAAACTACACTGACGCCCATGTCCACCTTCTCCCGCGACGAGGTCACGCGCGTCGCGGCCCTGGCCCGCATCGAGCTCACGCCTGACGAGATCGGGAGGCTCGCCGAGGAGCTCGCCGTGATCGCCGACGCCGTCGCGCGGGTGAGCGAGGTCGCCACCCCCGACGTCCCCGCCACCTCCCACCCCATCCCCATGGCGAACGTCATGCGTGACGACGTCCCCATCCCGACCCTGCCGGTCGCCGACATCCTCGCGGTGGCACCCGAGACGGCGGATGGACATTTCGTGGTCCCGCAGATTCTCGGGGAGGAGGCGTGAGGGACCTGACACGACTCTCCGCCGTCGAACTCGCCGCCGCCCTCCGGGCCGGGGACGTCTCGAGTGTGGAGGTCACACGGGCGCACCTTGACCGCATCGCCGAGGTCGACGGCGTGTACCACGCGTTCCTGCGGACGAACGCGGAGGACGCGCTCGCGACCGCGGCGGCCGTTGACGCCGCCAGACACCGCGGAGAGGATCTGCCACCCCTCGCCGGAGTCCCGGTGGCCATCAAGGACAACATCGTCACCCGCGGAATCGAGACGACCGCCGGCTCCAGGATCCTGCAGGGGTGGATCCCCCCCTATGACGCCACACTGGTCCGGCGGCTGCGGGCGGCAGGCATGCCCATCCTCGGAAAGACGAACCTGGACGAGTTCGCCATGGGCTCCTCCACCGAGCACTCCGCCTTCGGTGTCACGCGGAATCCCTGGGATGTCACGCGGATCCCCGGGGGGTCGGGGGGTGGTTCGGCCGCCGCCGTCGCGTCCTGCCAGGCCCCCCTGGCGCTCGGCTCGGACACGGGCGGTTCGATCCGCCAGCCCGCGGCCGTCACGGGGACCGTGGGGGTGAAGCCCACCTACGGGGGAGTGTCCCGGTTCGGGCTCATCGCGCTCGCCTCCTCGCTGGACCAGATCGGCCCGGTGGCCCGCTCTGTCGCGGACGCAGCGCTGCTCCACGAGCTC
Organism: Actinomycetales bacterium; assembly: GCA_022838965.1. The sequence continues at coordinate 6,099 of JALHDK010000079.1, forward strand.
ATCGCCGGTCACGATCCGCTGGACTCGACGTCGCTGCCGGACCCGGTGCCGGACTTCTCCGCCGCTGCCCGCACGGGGGACGTGCGGGGGGTGCGCGTGGGTGTGGTGCGGGAACTCGGCGGGCAGGGGTACCAGGAAGGTGTGCGCGCCTCGTTCGAGGCGGCCCTGGGCGTCCTGGCGGACCAGGGCGCGGAGATCGTGGAGGTCTCGTGCCCGTCCTTCGAGTACGCGCTGGCCGCCTACTACCTGATTCTTCCGGCCGAGGCGTCCTCGAATCTCGCCCGCTTCGACGGCATGCGGTACGGGCTGCGGGTTGAACCCCGGGAGGGGCCGGTGACGGCCGAGCGGGTCATGGCGGCGACGCGGGGAGCCGGATTCGGCCCGGAGGTCAAGCGGCGCATCATCCTCGGGACGCACGCGCTGTCGGCGGGTTACTTCGATGCGTACTACGGCTCGGCCCAGAAGGTGCGCACCCTGATCCAGCGCGATTTCGCCGCAGCCTTCGCGGTGGCGGACGTGCTCGTGTCACCCACGACCCCGACAACGGCGTTCCGGTTCGGTGAGAAGCTGGATGATCCGCTGGCCATGTACCTGAACGACGTGGCCACCATTCCCGCGAACCTGGCCGGGATCCCGGGCATCTCCCTCCCCTCGGGCGTGAGCGACGACGGCCTCCCGGTTGGCTTCCAGATTCTCGCGCCCGCGCGGGCCGACATCCGCCTGTACGAGGTGGCTGGTGTGCTGGAGGGAGCCCTCACGCACCGCTGGGGCGGCGCGCTCCTCGAGGTGCACCACGTGAACGGAGACGACTGATGGACTTCGCGGACGCCGTCGCACGGTGGGACCCCGTCCTCGGGATCGAGGTGCACGTCGAGCTGGGCACGCGCACGAAGATGTTCGACGGCGCGCCCGTCACGTTCGGCGGCGAGCCGAACACCCACACCACGCCCGTCTCGCTGGGCCTCCCGGGCTCCCTCCCGGTTCCCAACCGGGCCGCCGTGGAGTCGGCGATACGGATCGGCCTGGCGCTCAACTGCGAGATCGCGGCATCCTGCCGCTTTGCGAGGAAGAACTACTTCTACCCGGACATGCCGAAGAACTTCCAGACCTCGCAGTACGACGAGCCGATCGCGCGCGACGGGTACCTTGACGTGGAGCTCGAGGACGGGACGCTCTTCAGGGTGGAGATCGAGCGGGCGCACATCGAGGAGGATGCGGGGAAGATCACCCACGTCGGAGGGGACACCGGACGGATCCATGGTGCCCGCCACGCGCTGGTGGACTACAACCGTGCAGGAGTTCCCCTGGTGGAGATCGTGACGAAGCCGATCGTGGGGGCCGGACGGCGCGCTCCGGCCGTGGGCCGGGCCTACGTCCAGGCCCTCCGCGACATCTTCCGCGTCCTGGGGGTCTCCGAGGCGCGCATGGAGCGGGGGAACGTGCGCGCTGACATCAACGTCTCGCTCCGGTCCGATGCGGGTGCTCCGCTCGGCATCAGGACGGAGACGAAGAACGTCAACTCGCTGCGTTCCGTGAGCAGGGCGATCGAGTACGAGATCGCGCGCCAGGCGGCCGTCCTCGAGAGTGGCCGCGAGATGGTCCAGGAGACCCGGCACTGGCACGAGGACACCGGTACCACGTCGCCCGGACGGGTGAAGTCAGACGCCGAGGACTACCGCTATTTCCCGGAGCCCGATCTCATGCCGATCGTGCCGGACCCGGAATGGATCGCCGCGCTGCGGGCCGGGCTTCCCGAGCTTCCTGCGGTGCGCCGTCGCAGACTCCGCGCGGAGTGGGGATTCTCCGAGCAGGAGATGCGGGACATCACGAACGCGGGCGCGGTGGACCTCATCGCGGGGACCGTCGCGGCCGGGGCGTCTCCTGCGGCGGCCCGCAAGTGGTGGATGGGCGAGCTCTCGCGCGCGGCCAACGCGGCCGGAGTGGAACTGGAGGCGCTGGGCGTCACTCCCGCCCAGGTGGCCGAGATCGCCACCCTCATCGAGGCGGGCGAGCTCACCGACCGGCTCGCTCGCCAGGTGCTCGACGGGGTGCTGGCAGGCGAAGGGGATCCCGCGGCGGTGGTCGCGGCGCGAGGACTCCGGGTCGTCACCGATGACGCCGACCTGTTGCGTGCGGTTGACGCCGCCATCGCAGCCGATCCCGACGCCGCCGCACGGGTGAGAGCCGGGCGCGTCCAGGCGATCGGAGCCCTCGTGGGCGCCGTGATGCGCGCGACGAAGGGACAGGCGGATGCGGCGCGCGTGCGCCAGCTCCTGGCTGGCCGCCTGGGGGTCGAGGGAGCGCCGGGCGCATGACCGGCGGCCCGGTCCGGGGGATCGCGGTTTGACTGCGCGCCTTCACGGTTTGTAGGCTCGGGGAGCCCGACCGGCCAGCCCTGCTGGGAGGACGGGCCCCTCCTGGGAAACGGGTTTCAGGTTGACACCGGTGACTCCGATCCGTAAAATGGAGCGGCTGCCCCGGGCCGGGTGTGGAGCATCGCCCAGACACGGCCGGTGTGTGTTTGTTGTTTGATATCTCAACAGTGTGTTCTTGTTTCTTGATGCCATTTGGCCGCGCTCCTGTTGTGGGGGTGTGGTTGTTTTTTCTTGGT
>JALHDK010000348.1 GCA_022838965.1 Actinomycetales bacterium
GCCGCGATCGACGATGATCGGCAGACTGGAGGGATGCCTTCTCCACACCGCAGCCGCCATCACCGCGTCGTAGCTTCGCCGAACCAAACTCACGCTCACGCGAAGACGGGGGAGCGCTCGCTTCGTGGCTAGACCTCGCACCCCGATCGGCACCTACGGCACCATCTCCATCCGACGCCAGCCCAGCGGGCGATACGCGGCGCGCACCCGTTACCGCGACTGGGACGGCAAGAGCCGAGAGGTCCAATCCACCGCCACCACGAGGCCCGCAGCAGAGCGCGCGCTGAAGAAGAAGCTCGCTGACCGTTCGCTGTTCCACCCCGGGTTCACCGGGATGAGCGCCGACAGCGCGTTCACCGCGCTGGTTGACTACTGGCTGGAGGACATGGAACTAGAGGACCGCCTCTCCCGCACGACCCGGCAGCTGTACGAGCGGAACATGCGCACCCTTGTCCTCCCGTTCTTCCAGGACGTCACCCTCCGCGAGATCGGCGTGGCCCGCTGCGACTACTTCCTCAAGCAACTCGCGAAGCAGAGCTACAACCGCGCCCGCCAAGCACGCGTCGTCCTGCGTCTCGCCCTCGGGCTCGCCGTCCGGCATGAGATCCTCCCGCGCAATCCCATGGACCACGTCTCGCGCCTGCGCAGACCCACGCGCAGTCCCGACGTGTTCACCTGGGACGAGATCACCGGTATCCGCGCCGCGATCCGCGATTGGGAGAAGCGGCCCATCCTCGCCGGTCCCCGTCCCGACGGACAACTCGGTCAGATCGTCGAGGTCATGCTCGGCACCTCCGCCCGCATCGGCGAAGTCCTCGCGATCCGCGTCGCTGACCTCGACCTCGACGCTCCCGTGCCGATGGTCCGTATCGCCGGGACGATCGTCAGCCGTAAGGGAGAGCCCACGCACCGGCAGGATCATCCGAAGACCGCACGTTCGGTCCGTCGCGTCGCCCTGCCTGGGTTCGCGCTACGCGCAGTCCGTGCCCGGTCCCGCAGACTGCGTTTCGTCGGCCCGGAGACGCTGCTGTTCGCAACTCGTGTCGGAACACCGCACACGACGAATAACGTCCGACGTCAGCTGCGGGATGTCATGGACCAAGCCGGCATCGAAGACGTCACCCCGCACCGGTTCCGCCGGACCGCCGCCACCGCGATCAACGATGTCGGGGGACTCCAGCTCGCCTCCGAGCTCCTCGGCCACAGCGACCCCGCCATCACCCGCGAGCACTATATCCGCCGCAACGAGACCGTCAACCCCGCCACAGCCGACTTCCTCGAGCAGGCGTTCGGAAGAGCGAGCTGAAAGCCCTGCCGCCGGTACGACGGACGGGGCAAGAGAGGACCGTGCCCGAATCCGTCCTGACGTTCTGCGATCACGACAGTCAGTTTCGACGATGGTGAAGCCGCGGGTTCTCTGCAGGTACTTCAGCGCTGGCGCGTCGCGGGAGTCGTTTAGTGAAGTGAGATCGTGCGCCACATCTGCGCGGCGAGGAGAGAGAGGCTCGCGCTGACATGCCATCAGGCGCGGCAAGAATTACGGCACTGGATTCGATAGACCCGCAGCGATG
>JALHDK010000349.1 GCA_022838965.1 Actinomycetales bacterium
CCCGTGGCTAGGACCGTCGCGGCGGCGCGGACGGCCAACCGACGCCCCTCGGCATCCGCGAGAGAGGCCCCCACGACGGCGCCCTCCGCGGAGACGGCCAGGTCGATGAGCTGCAGCCCCCCCACCCTCTCGATGCCTCGCCGGTCACACTCGGCCATCAGCGCCCGGATCATCATGGGCCCGGTATCGGCGCCGCGGCCGCAGGCCCTCGCGTACGTCGCCCCATCGGAGTGGACCTGGAGGTACGTCCCGTCTGCCGCGCGGTCGAAGCGCTCACCGTATGCCTCGATATCCATCAGCCGGGCGGGAGCATCCTCGGCGATGCGGCAAGCGAGCCTCGGCAACAGGCACAGGCCGCCCTTGATGCGGATGTCTATGCCGTGCTGCTCGGGGCTATCCTCGGGGTCTCGGTGCCCGAAGGCGGCTCCGAAGGCCATCCAGTCGCTCGCCGCAGCTACCGTCGTCCCGGCCCTCCCGGGCGTCCCGCGGTCCACCACGAGGGTCCGCGCCCCCGCCGTATGCGCGGCGATAGCGGCGCGCAGTCCCGCCGCCCCGGTCCCGACGACGAGGACATCCCAGGTGTGCGAGAGCGCGTCCGTGGCTGACATGCGAGTCTCCCGTCCCTCCGGGCCTGCGTTGGCGCGCTAGGTGGAGTCGGCGATGGCCTCGAGGACGGCGTCATCGACGTCGAAGTTGGCGTGGACCTTCTGCACGTCGTCCAGGTCGTCGAGGTCGTCCATGAGGCGGAGTACGCTAGGCGCCGTCTCGGCGTCGAGGGCGACAGTCGTGGTCGGGATGCGGGCGAGTTCCGAGTCGACAAGGGTGTAGCCCGCGTCCTCGATCGCCTGCCGCACCTCCATGAAGGACTCGGTGCTCGACGTGATCGCGATGGTCTCGCCCTCGTTCTTCAGGTCCTCTGCGCCCGCATCGAGGGCCACCATGAGAAGCTCATCCTCATCGACCCCATCGGCCTTGATGGTGACGAGCCCCTTGGCTTCGAACATCCACGCGACGCATCCCGGGTCACCGAGCTTGCCTCCGCGCTTGTCGAGCAGAGCCCGGACCTCCGGAGCCGTACGGTTTCGGTTGTCGGTGAGGGCCTCGATCATGAGGGCGACGCCATGAGGACCGTACCCTTCGTACATGACCTCCTGGTAATCCTCACCCTCGAGCTCGCCGGTGCCCTTTTTGATTGCGCGCTCGATGGTGTCCTTGGGCATGTTCACCTCGCGCGCCTTGGCGATCGCGAGCCGCAGGCGGGCGTTCATCTCTGGGTCTCCCCCACCCCCACGCGCGGCCACGATGATCTCCCGGGACACTTTAGTGAACGCCTTGCCACGCTTGGCGTCCTGGCTGCCCTTACGGATCTTGATATTGGCCCACTTTGAATGGCCGGCCATAGTGCACACCTCCCTTGAATGAGTGAGTATCGTATTATGCTCTTTCCCTTCCTTGCGGACGAACACGAATCCTTGGTCCGGGCGCCAGTCAGCTCGAGACGCCCTCCGGCAGCCCAACCGTGGCTGACGGGCAGCGCGGACCGAGAGCCGTGAAGTATGTGGCTGCGGCGC
>JALHDK010000080.1 GCA_022838965.1 Actinomycetales bacterium
CCCCGTGATCATCCCGCTGCTCTCCGCGGGCGCCGCCCTCGCCCTCGGTCGCCGCCCCCGCCTGCAGCGGCTCATCGCGACCGCGGCCCTGGTGGCCTCCCTCGCGGTCGCTGTCGTGCTCCTCATCGCCGTCGACGACGGCCCGATCGTCGCGAACGTCGGCGGCTGGGTGCCCCCGGTGGGAATCGTGCTCGTCATCGACCGGCTGTCCGCCCTCATGCTCGCGGTCTCGCTCGCCGTCACCCTGGCGGTACTGGTCTACTCGGCTGCGCAGGGGGTGGCGGACAAGGGCGAGGGTGCGCCCGTCTCGGTCTACTACCCCACCTTCCTGGTCCTGAGCGCGGGCGTGTCCAACGCCTTCATCACCGGCGACCTGTTCAACCTCTACGTCGGCTTCGAGATCCTGCTCGCGGCGTCCTTCGTGCTGATCACGCTCGGTGGCACCCGGGACCGCATCCGGGCCGGGACCATCTACGTGGTGGTCTCCGTGCTGTCCTCCCTCGTGTTCCTCACCGCGATCGCGCTGATCTACGCCGCCACCGGCACGGTCACCATGGCGCATCTCGCCCTCCGGCTCCCCGAACTCGATGCCGGCGCCCGACAGGCCCTGCACCTGCTGCTCCTGGTCGGCTTCGGGATCAAGGCGGCCATCTTCCCCCTGTCCGCGTGGCTGCCCGACTCCTACCCGACGGCCCCCGCCCCGGTGACGGCGGTCTTCGCGGGCCTGCTCACCAAGGTCGGCGTGTACGCCGTCATCCGCACCGAGGTGCTCCTCTTTCCCGGGGGTGAGCTGGGGACCGTCCTCCTGTGGGTCGCGCTCGTGACCATGCTCGTCGGCATCCTGGGTGCGGTGGCGCAGGATGACATCAAGCGGATGCTCTCCTTCACCCTCGTCTCCCACATCGGCTTCATGGTGTGGGGCGTGGCGATGTCCTCGACAGCAGGGCTGGCCGCCGCCATCTTCTACGTCGCGCACCACATCACCGCGCAGACGGCCCTCTTCCTCGTGGCGGGACTCATCGAGGTGAAGGGGGGCACCACCTCGCTCACCCGTCTCGGTTCCCTTCTCCGGGTCGCTCCCGTCATCGCCGTGCTGTTCTTCATCGCGGCCATGAACCTCGCCGGGATTCCGCCGATGACCGGGTTCATCGGCAAGGTGGGGCTGCTGCAGGCCGCCGCGGCGCAAGGGGGCTGGTTGTCCTGGACGCTGGTCGCGGGCGGGCTGGCCACCTCGCTGCTCACTCTCTACGCCATGACGAAGGCGTGGAACATGGCGTTCTGGCAGGAGGCCGCGCGGCCGCCCGCTCCCCGGCCGCTGCCCGCGAGCATGGTGGGGGCTGCCGGCGGCCTCGTGGCCCTGTCGCTGGTCCTCGCCGCGCTCGCAGGTCCGCTCTTCGACTACACGGACCGTGCCGCCCGGGACCTGCGGATTCGGTCCCCGTACATCGAGGTGGTGCTGCCCGACGGCGGCGACCCCGTCACCGTCTACCATCACCCGTGGGGAGCCGGCGATGCGCGCGATCAGTGACCGCCTGCCCTCCGCCGCGACCCTGGTGTGGCTCACCGCCGTCTGGGTCCTGCTCTGGGGCGACCTCAGCTGGGGCAACGTCGTCAACGGCCTGCTCCTCGGGCTGTTCGTCACGGTGCTCATGCCGTTGCCGCGCGTGCGGGGGCTCGGCGCGTTCCGGCCCCTCGCGGTGGCGGTGCTGGTGGGACGCTTCGCGATCGACGTCGTCGGTGGCGCGCTGCAGGTGAGCCGGCTCGCGCTGCGGCGGCGGCCACCACACTCCGCCGTCGTCAAGGTGCAGCTGCGCTCCCATTCGGATGCCATCCTGGCGGCCACCGGTGGGCTCTCCTCCCATGTCCTGGACATCCCCGAGGACGACCCGGAGGCGGGGATCGCCGCGCTGCGCGGGCGGGTGCTCGCCCAGGAGGAGCGGCTGATGCGGGCGTTCTCCAGTGCCGCGGAACTCGTCGACGCTGGCTACCGGCCCGGCTGGCGGGTGGGCAGCGGAAGGGGGGTGGGATCGTGACGTGGGTGTACCTCGCCTGTCTGGGGGGCCTGACGGTGGCGGTGTTCCTCGTGGTGACGCGGATCGAGCAGGGGCCCTCGATGCTGGACCGGGTGGCGGCGATCGACATCGTCACCGCCAGCCTCATCGGCTTCGTGGCCGTGAGCAGTGCGATGACCGGCCGGGGCGACCTCATCGCCCTCCTCGCGGCGCTCGCGCTCGTGGGGTTCCTCTCCACGGTCACCATCGCGCGCTTCGCGGCGGTCGAGTCCGAACGGGAGCGCCGGATCCTCTCCCGGGAGGAGCTGGAGGCGCTGCTCCGCGCGGAGGCCTCGCGCCGCGACCAGGACGCCCCCGTGCACGACGTCGACGGGTTGGCCGCGGGTGAAGGAGCGGAGCGGTGATGGGGGTGTGGCGGGAGATCGTCGTCGCCGTGTGCCTGGTGGGGGGAACGGCGTTGACGATGGCGGCGGCCCTCGCCATGCGGCGCTTCCCCGACCTGCTCTCCCGCCTGCACGCGCCCGCGAAGCCGCAGGTGCTCGGTCTGGTGCTGATGCTCACCGGGATGGCCGTGGCGCTCGGGGACCCGCGGGTGGCGTGGACCTGCGTCCTGGTGCTGTTGTTCCAGCTGATCACGGCGCCCATCGGCGCCCACATGGCGGCCCGGGCGGGTTACCGGACGGGCAAGGTCGACTCGGAGAGGTTGTACGTGGACGAGTACCGGCGTGACCTGGCCGAGTCGCACCGTGCGACCGAGCCGCCGCCGCAGGACGGCTCGTGACCACTCCGGGTGGGACCGGCCGGTCCGGGTGCGGTCAGCCGACGTCCTTGGGCCGCGGCCCGGAGTAGAACCGCCGGGCGCCGAGCACCGCGAGCTGCCGCGCGAGACCCAGCAGCGCACCGGACACGGCCGCGAACACCACGAGTTCCGCCACGCTCGTCCCCGGCTCGTCAGGATCCGTGGGAGCCGAGTGCCCGGTGACCGCCTTCCATCCGAGCTCCGCGACCCGCCAGGCAACGATGCCGGCAAGCCCCACCGCCACAGCACTGAGGACTTGCCAGCGGATGTCCTTCTGGTCGGTCATGAGGTCCTCCACTCGCTGGTCGGGATGCGCGCCCAGCGGCGCCCCGCCCCCATGATGTCGCACCAGCTCCCTCCACGCAGCGCCGACCGATGGCGTGTCCGCGGCGTCGCGGGGTACGATCGGGGTGCAACGACAGGGGAGCGCCGCAGCGGCGCTGAGAGTGCGAAAGCAGACCCTCGAACCTGATCCGGGTGATACCGGCGGAGGGAGTCGGGATTTCTCTGGCGGACAGCCACCCCTCCAGGAATGGAGGAATCATGCACACCATGCAACACCGGGCGGCGGTCGCCGGCCTTTCGGCCCTCCTGCTGACCAGCCTCGGCGCGTGCTCGCTGGGGAGCGGCGGCACGGGCGGCAGCGAAGGCGCCGGGACCGTCACGCTGGTCACCCACGACTCGTTCGCCCTCTCGGACGGGCTGCTGGAATCCTTCACCGAGCAGACCGGCTACGACGTCGCGGTAGTGGCCCCCGGCGACGGCGGAGCCCTCGTCAACCAGCTCATCCTCACGCGCGACGCGCCCCTCGGCGACGCCGTCTACGGCATCGACACCACCTTCGCCTCCAGGGCGGTCGCCGAGGGGGTGCTCGAGCCGTACACCTCCGCGGCGGCACCCGCCGGCTTCGACACCCTCGACGGCCACCTCACCCCCATCGACCAGGGCGATGTGTGCCTCAACGTGGACCGGGCCTGGTTCGCGGAGAAGGGCGTCCCGGAGCCGGCCACGTTCGAGGATCTCCTTGCACCGGAGTACCGCGGACTCCTCGTGGTCACCAACCCGACCACCTCGTCACCCGGGCTCGCCTTCCTGCTGGCCACCATCGCCCACTTCGGCGAGGACGGGTGGCAGGACTACTGGCGCGGCCTGCTCGCCAACGACGTGAAGATCGCCGAGGGCTGGTCCGACGCCTACTACGTGGACTTCTCGGGCTCGGAGGGCGCCGGTCCGCGGCCGGTCGTGCTGTCCTACTCCTCGTCACCGGCCGCCGAGGTCGGCGAGGACGGCACCTCCCGCACGGCGAACGTGGAGGCCACCTGCTTCCGGCAGGTCGAGTACGCGGGTGTGCTCGCGGGCGCCGCCAACCCGGAGGGCGCCCGCGCGCTGGTCGACTTCCTGCTCAGCGACGCCGTGCAGGCCGACATCCCCGGCTCCATGTACATGTACCCGGTGACCGGTGTCGAGCTGCCGGCGGACTGGGCCACGCACGCACCGCTCGCGGAGAGCCCCCTCGCCCTCGATCCCGCGGTGATCGCCGAGAACCGGACGGCGTGGCTGGAGCAGTGGGCGGCGCTCCTGGGATGACGCTCACCCTGCGCGCGACGACGACGGCCGCCCCCCGGCCGCCGGTGGCCGTCCCGCGGCCCCGGCGGCCCCGGATGACGCGGGTCGGCCTCGCCGTCGCGGCGGCGGTCCCGCTCGTCTTCCTCGCCATCTTCTTCGCCTGGCCGGTGGCGACGCTCGTCGCCCGCGGCTTCGTCGCCGACGGCGCCCTCGACCTCTCCGGATTCGTCGAGGTCTTCGCCCGCCCCCGGACGTGGCGCATCCTCGGCCAGACGATCGCCCAGGCCACGGTCGGCACCGTGATCGCGGTGGTCCTCGGGGTGCCGGGCGCCTACGTGTTGTACCGGCTGTCCTTCCCTGGCCGGGGGCTGGTGCGCGCGTTCGTCACCGTGCCGTTCGTGCTGCCCACCGTGGTGGTCGGGGTGGCCTTCCGCTCGCTGCTGGCGCCGGGCGGGCCGCTGGGCTTCCTGGGGCTCGACGAGTCCTTCCCCGCCATCGTTCTCGCGCTCGTCTTCTTCAACTACTCGGTGGTGGTGCGGACCGTCGGCGGCCTGTGGGCACGCCTCGACCCGCGCGCCGAGGAGGCCGCCCGCACCCTGGGCGCCTCACCCGCACGCGCGTTCGCCACGGTGACGCTCCCCGCCCTCGCGCCCGCGATCGCGTCGGCTGCCTCGGTGGTGTTCCTCTTCTGCGCGACGGCGTTCGGCATCGTCCTCATCCTCGGTGGCCTCCGGTTCGGGACGATCGAGACGGAGATCTGGGTGCAGACCACCCAGTTCCTCGACCTGCGCGCCGCCGCCGTCCTGTCCGTCGTGCAGCTCGCCGTCGTGGCCGCGGCGCTCGCCGTCGCCGGGCGCACCCGGGCCGCCCGTGAGCGCGCGCTCCAGCTGCGGACGGCGTTCGCCCGGCCGCTCGACCCGCGCCGCGACGGCGTCGCGACGGCGGTGACCGCCGCCGTCGTCCTCGGGCTGCTACTGCTGCCGCTCGCCAACCTCGCGGTGCGCTCCTTCCGCACCCCCACCGGCTGGGGCACCGACAACTACCGCAACCTCGCCTCCCCGACCTCCGCCCTCTCGGTGACGGTGTGGGAGGCCATGGGCAACTCCCTCCGGGTGGCGGTGGACGCCACCGTGCTCGCGGTGACGCTCGGTGTCATGGTGGCCGCCGTGCTGGCGTACCGGCCGCGGTCCGCGGGCGGCAGGAGCGTCCTGGCGTTGCTGGACGGGGTGTTCATGCTGCCGCTCGGGGTGTCGGCGGTGACGGTGGGGTTCGGTTTCCTCATCACCCTGAACCGGCCGCCCCTCGACCTGCGCTCCTCGCTCGTGCTCATCCCGATCGCCCAGGCCATCGTGGCGCTCCCCCTGGTGGTGCGGACCGTGCTGCCGGTGCTGCGCGCCATCGACCCGCGCCAGCGGGAGGCCGCCGCCACCCTCGGGGCGGGCCCGGCCCGCATCTTCGCCACCGTGGACGGGCCCTACCTGGTGCGGGCGCTGGGGCTCGCGGTCGGGTTCGCCTTCGCGATCTCGCTGGGCGAGTTCGGGGCGACGGCGTTCCTGGCCCGTCCTGACCGGCCCACCCTGCCGGTCGTCATCTTCCGGCTCATCGGCCGCCCGGGGGCGGAGAACTTCGGCATGGCCCTGGCCGCCTGCGTCGTCCTCGCCCTGGTGACCGCGCTGGCCATGGCGGTCGCGGAGCGGCTCCGCGTCGACAGGTCGGGGGAGTGGTGAGCGGCGGGCCGGCGGTGCCGGGCGGCGGGCCGGCGGTGCCGGGCGGCGGGCTGGCGGTGCGCGACGTCGTCGTCGCCTACCAGGACGGCCGCGACGTGAAGGTGGCCGTCGAAGGGGTGAGCCTCGACGTCGGGCGCGGCGAGGTGGTGGCGCTCCTCGGTCCCAGCGGCTGCGGCAAGTCCTCGCTGCTGCGGGCGGTGGCGGGGCTGGAGCCGCTCGTGGCCGGGGACGTGCTGTGGGACGGGGAGAGCGTGGTGGCCGTGCCGGTGCACCGCCGCGGCTTCGGGCTGATGTTCCAGGACGGCCAGCTCTTCCCCCATCGGGACGTGGCCGGCAACGTGGCGTACGGGCTGCACGGACTCCCGCGGCCCGAGCAGCAGGCACGCGTGCGGGCGCTCCTCGACCTGGTGGGGCTGGCGGGGTACGGGGGGCGGGAGGTGAGCACGTTGTCGGGCGGGGAGCGCCAGCGGGTGGCGCTCGCCCGCTCGCTGGCGCCCCGGCCGCGGCTGCTGATGCTGGACGAGCCGCTGTCCGCCCTCGACCGCACCCTCCGCGAGCGGCTCACCGGGGACGTGGCCCGCATCCTGCGGCGCTCGGCGACGACGTCGCTCTACGTCACCCACGACCATGCCGAGGCGCGGGCCGTGGCCGACCGGGTGGGCATCATGGTGGCGGGGCGGCTGCTGCAGGTCGGGACCCCGGACGAGGTCTGGGGCGCGCCGGCGTCGGAGGAGGTGGCCCGGTTCCTGGGCCTGTGAGGCGCCTTGGGCGCAGCCGCTCCGGCCCCGTCAGCCGTCGGCGTAGCGCAGGCAGCCCCGCTCCGGCTGGCACTCCGCTCCGAGCCGCATCGGCGCGATCAGTCCCTGTTCGCGCAGCTGCTTCAGTCGGGGCAGGACGCGCTCCTTGAGGGTGAACGGGGAGATCGTGTTCACGTTGATCTTGGTGCCGCCCTCGAATCCCGCAAGGGTGGAGACCCGCCACTTGATCATGATCCGCCACGGCATCGGTACGTCCAGGCCGCGCGGCTGGTAGTACCACTCCTCGTTGGACGCCACCGTGGGCCCGGTCGCGGCGTGGCAGGCGTGCAGCAGGTCGGAGACGGCGCGGATCTGGGCCGGGTTGTGCTCCCACGGCATGCGGACGGCGGCCTTGGAGTAGACCTCCAGCGTGGGATAGCGGTGCCCGAAGCCCGCGAAGGCGACGGCGTGGGCGTTCTCCGCCAGCAGCAGACCCTGGTCCGCGGCGTAGTCCACCGCCATCTCGTTGTAGATGTTGGGGTTCGCCTTGGCCTTCAGGTACTCCCGCTCCGCCTGGACGCCGTTCTCGTCGATGGCCACGAGCTGCTTGTGGAGGTGGTCGAAGGAGGCACCCGCCGGGCGCAGCCAGTTCTGGAACGTGGCAACGTACTTGACGTTCGGGTTGAAGTCGTAGAGGTCCCGCATCGTGTCGATGGTGTACGCGATGTACTGGTGGTGCTCCTCGGGGAGCAAGGTCCCGGAGCTGGCGAGATGATCCTCACAGGTGGCGCCGTCGGCGAAGTGGCGCCGCGCGACGATCACGTCGTGCCCCCCCGCGAAGAAGTTGTCCGCCCACTCGAGGCGCTGCTCGTCGGTGAAGTGGTTCCACTGCCGCTCCTCCACCCCGGAGGCCAGCGCCTTCCCCTTGGCAACCCCCATCACATGGGCGTAGCCGTCCCGGTCCGCGAGGTAGGCCTCCATGCGGGCCCGGACCTCGGGTGGCATGACGTAGCCGTGGTTCGCCTCCCAGTAGTCGAGGGAGAGGATCTCGAAGAGATTCGGGATCCGCCGGAAGTCGGCGGTGGTGGCGGTGAGCTGGCTGGCTGGCAGGTTGTCGATTTTCCGCCAGCCCTCCGACGTCCGGACGAGGCGCGACTTCTCGGGAGGAGTGTCCCAGTAGCGTCCGGAGCAGAAGGCACAGTGCCGGCCGAGGCGGTTCATGTTGATCGGGGCCGCCGAGCCGGCCGCGCTGCCGAGGGGGCGATTGCCGCGCCCGGGGACCGTCCACACCTGCGTGCCGGAGAGCGGGTTCACCTGTTTGATGGTGCCGTCGGGAAGTCGCCGGATGGGCTCGACACCGTTGCCGTGGCCGTTCGTTGGGCTGTTCACGGCGTCCACTGTAGCCGTCGGGCGCGCCCCGGCCACCGCGTGGCTAGAGTCTTGCCATGGAGACGGATGTGAACCCGGACACCGCCGACGCCATCGCGATCACCCGCAGCGATGCGGCCTCGCGGTACGAGATCCGTCAGGGTGGGGAGCTCGTGGGGATCGCCGACTACTTCGACGACGGTGGCATCCGTGCGTTCGTGCACACCGAGACCGATCCCGCCAGGCGCGGGCAGGGGCTCGCGGGCAAGCTGGTGGGCCACGCGCTGCGCGACACCCGTGCGGCCGGCCTCAAGGTTGATCCCGTGTGTCCCTACGTCGCCGCCTTCATCCGCCGTCACCCGCAGTACGGCGATCTGCTCGCCTGAGGACGGGCCGCCGTCGGCGCGCCGTCGTGGGAAGGGCGACGCGGTGAAGGGGCGTCGTCGTTGGTGAGGGGCCGCCGTCGTCGTATCAGAGGACCGACGCCAGCGGGACGGCCTGCATGGCGAACGCCTCCGCGACCCCGGGATGGGTGACGCTGCCGGCATGGGTGTTGAGCCCCCTGGCGAGGGCGGGGTCGCGCCGCATGGCCTCCCGCCAGCCCAGGGTGGCGAGCCGTTCGGCGTACGGGAGGGTGGAGTTGGTGAGCGCGTAGGTGGAGGTGTTGGGAACGGCCCCCGGCATGTTCGCCACGCAGTAGAAGGTGGAGCCGTGGACCTGGTAGGTCGGGTCACTGTGGGTGGTGGGACGCGAGTCCTCGAAGCAGCCGCCCTGGTCGATGGCGATGTCCACGAGCACCGAACCGGCCTTCATCTGCGCCACCATGTCATTGGTGACGAGCTTGGGCGCCCGGGCGCCCGGAATCAGCACGGAACCGATCACGAGGTCGGCGTCCAGCAGCTGCTGCCGGATGGCGAGTCGCGACGAGGCGAGCTGCTTGATCCGGCCCTGCCACCGCCAGAAGATCATGCGCAGCTTGTCGAGGTCCGTGTCGAGGACGGTCACCTCCGCGCCGAGCCCGTTCGCCACCCGGGCGGCGTTCTGGCCCGCGACACCGCCGCCGATGATCACCACCTTCGCGCTCGCCACCCCGCCGACGCCGCCCATCAGCACACCGCGCCCGCCGTACGGCCGCATCAGCGAGTGCGCCCCCACCAGGGGGGCGAGGCAGCCGGCCACCTCGGACATGGGGTAGAGGAGGGGAAGCTGGCCGTCGGCCTTCTGGACAGTCTCATAGGCGATCCCCGTCACCCCGGCCTGCAGGAGGGCGGTGGTGCAGTCGAGGTTGGCCGCGAGATGGAGGTAGGTGAACAGGACGAGGCCCTCGCGGAAGCGGTGATACTCGCTGGGGATCGGCTCCTTCACCTTGAGGACCATGTCCGCCTCGCCCCACACCTCGTCCGCGTCGGGGATGATCTCCGCGCCCTGGGCGCGGTACTCCTCGTCCGGGATCGCCGAGCCGACCCCCGCTCCCTGCTGGACCAGCACCCGGTGGCCGGCCTCGACCAGCTCATGGACGCCGATGGGGGTCACCGCCACGCGGAACTCGTTGTCCTTGACCTCGGTGGGGATGCCAATGCGCACGTGAACCTCCCGTGTGGCTCGCTGGGTCGTCGCTGATCCGCGGTGCACCCACCCTAATGCCATCGGGCGCGCCGCATAATGGGATGGCCATGTCACCTGCCCCGCGTCGTCGTCCCCCGCCGGGCGACCGGGTGCCACGGCAGCTCTGGGTGCTGATCGGTGCCGCCTTCGCGATCGCCGTCGGGTTCGGCATCGTCTCGCCCGTGCTGCCGCAGTTCGCCCACAGCTTCTCCGTCTCGGTGACCGCGACGACCGTCGTCGTCAGCGCGTTCGCCGCTTTCCGGCTGGTCTGGGCGGCGCCGGCCGGCGCCCTCGTGACGCGCTTCGGTGAGCGGCCGGTCTACATGGCGGGCGTTCTCGTGGTGGCGGCGTCGTCGGCGGCGACGGCGTTCGCCCAGGACTACTGGCAGCTGCTGGTCTTCCGGTCGCTGGGCGGGGTGGGCTCGGTGATGTTCACCGTGTCCGCGATGGGGCTGCTGGTCCGTCTCGCGCCGCCGGCAATTCGCGGCCGCGTCTCGGCGCTCTACGGCGCCACCTTCCTCCTGGGGAGCATCGCCGGCCCCGTGATGGGAGGGTTGCTCGCCGGGTTCGGGATGCGGGTGCCCTTCCTCGTCTACTCGGCGACGCTCGTGGTGGCGGCGGTGCTCATCGCCGTTCTTCTGGAGGATCCCCGGCGGGCATCCGAACATGCGGTGG
>JALHDK010000350.1 GCA_022838965.1 Actinomycetales bacterium
CGCCCGATAAGCCGGGCCACGCGTCCTTGCCCCAGAACTGCCGCGACGCCGCCCGCACGCCGTAGACGCCATCGCCGAATTCGGCCACGTTGGCGTACATCTCCAGGATCCGCACCATGACCTTGTCGTAGACGTCCCCGCGCTTCCCGGTGACGACCTTCCACTCCGTCATGCCGTACGCGGCGTACGGGTCGTCGCGCCGGATGTCGATGTCGACGCCGGACGCCCGCGCCGTCGGCCCGACCGCCCCATACCCCCGGATATCCTCCGGGGTGAGGACCCCGACGCCGACGGTCCGCGCGTGGACCACCGGGTCGTCCGCCACCGCCCCGCGGAACAGGTCGAGGGCCGGCGCGAGCCGGTCGAGCGCGGCGAGGTAGGAGGGGATCTCCTCGTCCCTGATGTCCCGGCGCACCCCCCCGACCTTGAACATCGAATAGTTCTGCCGGTTGCCGCTGATACGCTCGAGGAGTTCAAGGACGATCTCGCGCGTCTTCCACGCCCACATGAAGAGCGTGTTGTAGCCGATGAAGTGCCCGGCGAGACCGAGCCAGAGGAGGTGCGAGTGGATCCGCTCGAGCTCCCCGACGATGCTCCTTATGAAGAGCGCCCGCGGCGGAGGCGAACAGCCGATCAGGTTCTCGACCGCGTTCACCGCGGCGAACGGGTGGCTTGTGGAGCAGATGCCGCAGATCCTCTCGACGAGGAAGAGTATCTGGTCGTACGACCTCGCCTCCGCGAGCCTCTCGATCCCGCGGTGGTTGTAGCCGAGCTGGATGTCGAGCTTCACCACGCGCTCCCCCTCCACGTGGAGCAGGAAGAACTCCGGCTCCTCCTGGAGCGGGTGATAGGGCCCGATCGGGATGATCCGCTCGCTCATTCCGGCCCCCCCCCGGCGTCGTGCCGGAGCGGGTGGACCCCCTCCGGCCAGTCGTCGGCCAGGAGGAGGCGCCGCGGGTCCGGATGCCCGGCGAAGTCCATCCCGAGCATCTCGCGCAGTTCCCGCTCGACCCACTCCGCCGCCTTCAAGTACGGGGCGAGCGAGCCGATCCCCGGCGCCTCCTTCGGGATCGCGACGCGCAGCGACAGCACCGCCCCCTCCGGATCGCAGGAGAAGTGGTAGAGGAGCTCCAGGGAGGCCCGCGTGTCGGTCCCGGAGATCGTGATGAAGCGAAGCAGCCACGTCTCGCAGAGGGCGCGCGCCATCGGCACGAGATGCGCCGGGTCGACCTCGGCGCAGAAACGCCTCCCCCCCCTCTCCTCCCAGTTGCGGAGGCGGTCCGGGAACGCGTCCCTTATCTTCTCGATCGCGGCCGTCATAGCATGCCGATCGCCCTCACGATCCCGCCGATGAGCGCCTCGGGCCTCGGCGGGCACCCCGGGATGTAAACGCTCACCGGGACGTGCGCGTCGAGCGGCTCCACGGTGTGGTAGCTCTCCTTGAAAAAGTGCTGCCCGCATGAGCAGCTGCCGCACGCCACCACGAGGCACGGCCTCGGGGCGGCCTCGTAGAGCTCCCGTATCCTCGGCGCCGCGCGGCGGTTGACCGAACCGGTGACGAGCAGGA
>JALHDK010000351.1 GCA_022838965.1 Actinomycetales bacterium
AGCAGGCGTGCCAGCTCCTGCGACTGCAGCAGCCGCCATTGCCAGGGCCGGCCGGGGAACGCGCGCAGCAGCGCTTCGTTGACGACCGGCTCCAGCGGATCGGCGGCGGCGACCAGGATCCCATCGCCGGCCGGCGACTCCCATGCCACCACGCCATTGTCCAGCCACCAGCCCAGCGCGAACGGCGATGCGCTCAGGAGGCTGCGGATCGCGTCCCCCTCCATGGGCCATTCGGAGGCATGGATCAGCGGTATGCCCAACTGCTCGGAAAGCACCGGCAGCAGCGACTCTTCGGACAGTGCGCCAAGCCGGACCAGCACGCTGCCGATGCGGCCGCCGTACTGCTCCTGGATGTTCACCGCGGACTGGCGCCTCAAGTGGAGCGGGGCGAGGTGCGGCAGATCGCGGTCATCCAGGAGATGGCCAAACCCCTGCGCACCCACGTGCTCGGCTTCGGCTTCCAGCGCCCGGTGATCTCCTGCGGCGCGACGTACGCCGCGAAGAAGGTCTGGGGGTACGTCCCGGTTGCGAAGGACGGATCAGCGTTCTTCACGGTACCCACCGGCGTGCCGCTGTACTTCGAAGCCCTGGATGAGAAAGGCCGGGCAGTGCAGCGAATGCGCAGCTTCGCCAATTTCATGCCCGGCGAGACCCGCAGTTGCGTGGGTTGCCACGAGCCCCGCGAGACCACCCCGGCCACGCAGCGCGCCATCTCCAGCGGCAGGGACCCGCGCGCCCTGGAGCCGCCCGAGTGGGGCGTCACCAACTTCGACTACCCCACTCTTGTGCAGCCAGTGCTCGACCGGCATTGCACCCGGTGCCACAGCGGAGTGAGGCCTGCCGGTCGCGTGGATCTGTCCGGCGGGAAGACCGACTGGTTCAGCGTCTCCTACGAGGTGCTGAGCCGCAGGTATGTAAGCTGGATCGACACCCGCAACGGGAACGAGGCCAACATCCTGCAAATCGAGCCGAAGCGCTGGGGATCGCCCGCCAGCAGGCTCGCAGACCTGGTTGTCTCGGGTCACCCGGACGCCGAAGGGAAGCCACGGGTCGCGCTGAGCGATTCCGAGCGCCGCAGGATCCTCATCAGCCCAACCTGCGAGAGCTGCGCCAGGCTGGCCAGCTGCGCCAGGACCTCGACGTCGGTCGCGGCCGCCGGCAGCCTCGCTCTGGGGATCTGGCCCGAGCACCTGCTCGCCTGGATCGATACCGCGGTCGCCAGCCTCGCCCGCTGAGCTCAGCTCCCGCTTCCGGTTTCCGGCCGGGAGACTTCCTCGCTTACCGGCGCGTGCCGGTAGAAGGTGAGGTGTGTGTCCCCGTACCGGCGGCTGTCGAATCTCACCAGGGTGCCGGCCCGGGGGGGCGGCTCGTCGCGGCGGCCATGCTCGACGCAGAGCTCTCCTTCCGGCGCGAGGAGCGAAGCGAGCGCGGTCAGGAGAGACAGCCAGCCCGGAAATCCGTACGGAGGGTCGGCGAACGCCAGCGTCGCTCCTTCGGGGAGCAGAGGCTCGAGTCGATCGAGCCCGCGCGGCAGCCGGGAGCGGACGATCCGGC
>JALHDK010000352.1 GCA_022838965.1 Actinomycetales bacterium
TCGGAAGTACTGGCAATGGTGGGGGTGGTGGGCGACATAGAGGGCACGGTCATCTGTAGCATGACCCGGACCGTCGCCCTGGGTATCTCGGGGCGCATGCTCGGAGGAGCGCGTCTCCGCGAACTGGGCGATCTGGGCCGGTCAGCCATCTCGGACCTGGCCACGATGATCAGCCGGGACGGCGCCGCGGAGCTGTGCGGCACGGGCTTCGAGTGCGAGACAACGCCCGCCACCGTGATCGAGGGCGGGCGCATGCGAGTGACGACCGTCGAACGCACCCTCTGCGTTCCCATCGAGAGCGAGCTCGGGACGCTCCTCATCATCGTTGACCTGCGCGAGGCCACCGGGCGGTAGCGGTTATCGTTGGGGAGGAGTCTCCCACGTGAGGGTCAGTTCGCCGCTGACCCGCGTCTCCCCCGTAGCCCCATCCCGCACCGCGATGGCTAGACGCGCATCGGGCTGGGCCGCCAGGTCCCAGTCATCAGCCTGCCTCGTCGAGTTGCGCCGGGCGAAACACCAGGTCCAGCGGCCGTTCGCGAACAGGGAGTAGCCCTCGACATCCCCGGCGCTGCCCTCGGGAGTGGCGGCGAGCCAAGCCGGAGGCGGCTCCAGAGTGCGCAGGTAGGCCGTAACGTGGCTGATGGCCGGCGCGTCGAGTAGGCCCGTGTGGACCGGATCGTTCGTGAGCCTATGCTCCAGCAGGCCCTGGCTGCCCTCGGGCCATAGGGCTAGACGAGGTGAGAGGGCTTCGCCCTCGCTTTCACCGATGGTATGGCAGCTGCGGCATGCCCCCTCGAAGGCCGTTCGGCCCAGGCCGGGGTCGCCCCTGAGGGGAGAGGCCTCGTCCACGTGGAGGATGCCCCCGTTGTGGGCTGAGCCCAGCAGGCCGTCGTGCGCTCCCACGGGCCCCCCACCCGCCGCGGCGTTGCGATAGAGGGGGGGAGTGCCGGTGTCGAATGCCGGGACACCCTCTACAGGCGCCAGATCGGCGGCGATCCTCAGGTGCCGCAGTGGCCCCGCCCCGAGAACCCAGGCGTCGCAGCCCACAGTACCCCCGTAGTCCAAGGCTCGCAGCGCCCCCGTCCGCACTCGGGCATCGGGCCCGATACAGACGGCGACGCGATCCTCCCGGGATCGTTCAACCCACCCCGCCCCATCCGGGTACCAGCGACCCGGGTTCGTCTCCACTCGCCCCGACCCGTCCGCGTAGGACACGGCAAGGGCGAAGCGCTCCCACCCCGAGGACGCGGCAAGAACCGCTGGCGGACCATCCCCCGACAGGGGCACCGTGACGGGACTCGTCACGCGCCAGCGGGCATCGGTGGGCTCTCGGGCTGGCCTCTCTAGGAAGGCGACGGGCAAGGAGGCGGTGGGCTCTGGGTCCGCGTGCGGCAGCGCGGAGGAGGCCTGGCGTGACTCGCGGCCGATCGGCGTGGGCGGACCATCGGGGCGCATCTCCGCGGCCCGATTCGCCAGGAAGGCAGCCTCCTCGCCCCGCCCCTCGGACTCCGCCTCCGCGGCGGCCAGGAGCAACTCCCCCGCATAGCGGTTC
>JALHDK010000353.1 GCA_022838965.1 Actinomycetales bacterium
TCGTCCATGGCCGACAAGGGCGGAGCGCCGTTCACCGTGCCGCCGGTCAGCCACGTGGGAGCGCTCCAGAGCATCGCCTGGTACCGCTGGCCGAGGGAGTCCATCCGCCGCAGGGCCGCGTCCAGAGCACGGGTGTCCCACGCGCCAGGCTCGGGCTCCTGGGTGCTCCAGGCGTTCTCCCACGCCAGCCACGGGCGGATCCAGCGGACACCCGCCCGGGCCATCATCGGCACCTGGTGGGCATACCACCAGATCTGCTGCTGGAAGAGGTTGATGCCGATGGTGGAGCGGTCGGGGTCGATGGCGATGGGCTCGGGGATCCGGCACACGCGGAGGGTCGCCTCCGCGCCGTCCTCGGCGGTTGCCACCAGCCGGAAGATGCCGAACCGCTGGAGAGGCAGCTCCACCGTGGCGCTCGCCGGCCGGTTGGCCCCATCGAGGCGCACCGTCTGGGCGTGCAGTTCCTCGCCCGTGTCGTAGTCGCTCGCACGGAGGGTGAACCGCTCGCCGTCGCCGCGGCCCGAGACAAGGGTGACGCGGACCGGTTCATCGCCGACGAACACGCCCCCCACCCGGTCGGTAAGGAGTCGAGGCTCCAGTTCGGTGGCATCGGCGCCGGGTGTGAGCCAGAGGAGGATGGGACGCCCGTCAGCGATCAGGTAGATCGCCGTCACGTAGCGATCGCCCGTGGTGGCGGGCCCGAGTCGGATGTCCGAGAGCGTGCAGCGGGCGGCATCCCCTACCCAGTCGATCGAGGCCTGGGCGGAGAAGAAGGGTTCATCTATGCGGACGGAGCGAGCGCCTTCGGAGGGCGCGACGGTGCGGAGGGTCGCGTGGGTGAGGTCCTCGGGGAACTCGGGATCGCAGAGGAGCCAGCCGAGGCGCAGATCCTCGGGCGCCTCGCCCGGCCAGGCGAAGGCCGTGACGGGCCGCTGGAGGGACAGATGCTGTCCGAGGGCGTCGTCGAACCGCCACTGGCCTCGCATGAGGTCCAGCAGCTCGACGGTCAGGGGCTGAAGGGGCAGTGGCGCCGCCGGGCTCTCGGTGTCCTCCACGGCGGGAGCGGCGAGGATGGCGAGCAGGCAGAGGATTACGGGCACGGCGGCCCCCTTCAGAGAAGAGTCCCTTGATAGGTTTCAGCTACGTCAGATGGGCTCCTGCGCCGGCGGCTACAGTCGCCCCTCCGCTCCGCTTGATGCGGCTACTCGACGAGATCGAAGCGGAGGTCGGCGGTGATGCTCGCCCCGAAGGGGACACCGGTGCCCTCGGCGTGCGCCCACTCCGGTGGCTGTGTGTAGGCCTGGGTGTGGACCCTCGAACTGAACCTCCGCCCGTCAGCCAGCTCCAGGATGGCGCAGAACCGCCGGACTTTGAAGTAGTCCGAGCCCCCGTTGGCGATCTTCACGACCGTCGTCGGCGTCAGCGCGGCGATCGCCTCGGGCGTGAGGGGGAGCTCGATGGGCGTGCCCCACCGTCCCTGCACCTCGTCCCCGTCATCGGCCGGCATCGGGCCGATGTTGACCTCGTTCACTTGCAGCGTGCTGATGTA
>JALHDK010000354.1 GCA_022838965.1 Actinomycetales bacterium
CGATCACGCGCAGCGCCTCGCCCACGTCCGGGCCGATGGGCGGGCCGAAGCTGAAGGTGAGCCAGCTCCGCGACCGCGTGGTGGTCAGCGGGCTGCCGGCCCAGGCGCCCGATCCCCTCGACACGGTCATCGAGCTCAGGGTGAGCGGCGACGTGCGGCAGGTGCTAGGCGCCGGGTGCGAGCTGCTGAAGGGCGACCCGTGGCGGAAGACGGAGAAGTAGCGAGTACTCAGGGCACGTAGCGGCGGTAAAGTGAACTGTCGAGCACACCGGCGCCGGGACAGCGCACCTCGACGCGCACATGGTGCCGGCCGGCGGGCACGTCGAACTCGACCGTGCTCCCGGAGCCGCCAGTACGGACGGCGCCGTGGTCGATGGATGCCGTCGCACTCCAGAGCCCGGTAAAGGGCGAGTGAACTACAGCTCGCCCTGGTCCCTCTACCTCACCTTCGAGTACGAGTCTATCAGGTTCTTGTGTGTCACGGAGCAATCCGTAGGCTGTCATAGTGGAACCAGATGGCCGCAGCTCCATCTCGCTACAGATGAAGCAGCAGGCGCTTGCAGCCGCCTGAAACCCCATGAAGACGATGCTTCTGCCATCATTCTGGATGCGCTGCCACGGCACCGGCGAGGAGTGTTCGCCGACCAGTACCCGATTGGTGCCGAGATCGACCTCACCCATCCCGGTGGCCCTGTGGAGGACCACCGCGCCGCCGGGCGACTCGGCTATGGCGAGGTTCACGTTTCGCGGCGTGGCGGGGTAGGCGTGGGGTTCCCCGAGCATCGCCAGGAAGGCCGCTAGGGCCTGGCTAACGGCGGGATCATGCTCAGCAATGGCCGTCGGACCAGGCCACAGCAGGCGGTTGCCTTGGCGCAGGAGGCCTGACCTCGGCGGATCACCGTATGTGGCCAGGATAGCCACGCCTGGAGCAAGTGCCTCTGTCCGCGGCGTCAGGCGCGTGGAACTCACGCAAGTGGCGAGCACGTTGCCGACCTTGAGATGGTGCAGTTCCGTCGTCACCGTCAGGTCGCCGCGAGGGTAGGGGCAGAGGGCGGCTGCCGAAGGCGTGTATCCGAGGCTCTCCTGCCCGACGGGCAAGCGGAGGGCGAACTCGTTGCGGCGGTTGGCCGCGAGGGCGGAGGGAGGGACAGCGACGCGCCAGACTCCCTCGCCCGGCGAGTTGCAGGGGCTGAGGCGGACCTGGCCGAGGTGCTGACCGTTCATGTAGGCCGAGGCGCCGTAGGGTGGGCAGGGCGCAATCTCGAGCAACCAGGCCGAGTCCTGGGGCGCCGCCACTGGGGCCCCTTCGGCAAAGAGCCACTCCCAGCCGCGATGGGCAAGTTCCGGGAGGTCCGGGATCGCTGGCGCGGCGGCGCAGCGGCCGCCTGGCGCGGCGGCAGGACCGAGCCGGGGCCGGCGCGGCGGCGGTTATGCCCGCCGGCCCGGCACCGATGACGGCCACCTTCTGCCTCTTCTTTTTCGCGATGACGGGTTTATAGACCGACGGCTTCACCCGGTCCGTCACGAAGCGTTTCAGGGCGCGG
>JALHDK010000355.1 GCA_022838965.1 Actinomycetales bacterium
ACGCCCAGGGCGCCATTCGACTGCGGTCCATTCCGTTGGTCGTCATTGGCGGCCTCTTGCTCCTTCTCGTGCTCGCCGTGGCCATCTCGGCCCTCAGCAACATCGGGCTACCCACCCGGTCGAAGGACCCCGAGCGCCTGAGTGAGGCAGAAAAGGCGCGCCTGGAGGAGCTCTTCCGGCTGCGGGAGGCCCTTGGCAATGCCGTCTGGCCCGGCTGGGGTGATGTGGACACCGGCGTGATTGTCCACAACGAGTCCACCGTCTTCCTGGTGGGCTATCCGGGCGACGCGGCGCCGCCCCCGGGGTGGGTGATGATGCCGCGCGGCGAGGAGCGCGGCGGGGCGTGGGAGCCCGTCCCCGGCGAAACCCTGCTGGGCGCCCCGATCTACCGCCAGCCTCTGCCCGGCCCCGACAGGACGCCCGAGAACTTCACCGTGAAGGTGGGCGACGGCTGGGTGGCGACGCTCGCCACGCGCGAGTACGCCGAGGTCTCCTTCGTTCAGGGCTTCCGCCAGGATCTCCCGCCCTTCTTGCGCCCGATCTTCCCCTACCGCCTGATGTGGTCGGCGATGATGGGCACGACCGAGGCCTATGTCGGAGCGCTGGCGCACGAGAGCTTCCACGCCTTTCAGGGCACCGTGGTGCCCGAGCGCCTGGCTGCGGCGGAGGCCGTGGCGAAGCTCGAGGACAGCTACCCCTGGGACGCCACGCACGATGCCTGGCAGGCGGAGCTCACGGCGCTCCATGCGGCGGCAAAGGCCGCGGCGGATACGACAACACGCGATCCCGAGGTCGCGGCGCTCGCGCGGACGTGGCTCGAGCTGCGCGCCGCGCGGCGGGAGGGTCAGCCAGAGGCGCTAACGGCATACGAACGCGAGCGCGAGTGGCTGGAGGGGCTGGCGAAGTATGCGGAGCTCACGCTCCCGCGCTGGGCCTACCACGCCGTCAAGGATGGGACCTACACGCCGCTTCCTGCGCTCGCCGGTGACCCCGACTTCCGCGACTACCGCACGCGCGAGCGCTTCTGGAGTGCGCAGCTTAGCGAGGTGCAGCGGATGGACGGGCGGAGCGGCGAGACGCGCTTCTACTATGCAGGGTTTGCACAGGGCGTGATCCTGGACCGGCTGATGCCGGGTTGGAAGGCACGCGCGTTTGACGAGGGGGTGTGGCTGGAGGGGCTGGTTGCGGAGGCGAGCTCAGGCTGAGACTACTGGGCTACGGCAGCACGTGTCCAACCCGTCTCCGACGCATAACGGTGAACCCACGCGTACGGGGCACACACAACAGAGCGGCCAGGGTCTCGATCTGCCGCTGGCCGCTCTGTCACTCTATGATGGAGAAACCTGTCACTCGATCAGGCTGACCGCTTTCACATCGCCCGGACCCGCGGGATCGCCGGTCGTATAACCGGGATTGGTGAAACACTCGGGGGGCGAGTCCCCGTCAGCATCACACGGCACAGTGGCCAGAATGACCGGGACTGTCTCCGAACCATCGAATGATCTTAGATAACCCACGGTCCACCACTTGTTCTCATCCGC
>JALHDK010000356.1 GCA_022838965.1 Actinomycetales bacterium
GAGCATCCGCAGCGCGCGCTCGCGCATCTCGGGAGAGTACTTCTGGTTCATCGTGTTCCATCCTTGCTTCAAGAACGGAACGAAACCCAGGCCGATTCAGCATCGCCGATCAGGGCGACGTCCTGCCACAGGAACGCGTAATGACCCGGGGTGTGCCCCGGGGCCGGCAGCGCGGTGAGCCCGGGGACGATCGTTACTTCCCCGCGCATCTCGACGGTGCCCTCGGGCAGCTCCGCCAGACCCAGCACCGCCATCATGAACCGGCGGAACCACGGTCCCGGAACCCGGTGAGTGCGCAGGATGTCCGCATCCGCAGCCCCCAACCACACAGCGGCCCGGGTCCGGCGCCGCCACTCCGCCGCCGAACGGGAGTGGTCCGGGTCGTAGTGGGTCAACAGGATGTCGGTGACCCCGTAGGGCGACCGGCCCGCCGCTCGCAGCTCGCGGGCCACCCGGTCCAGCTGGAACGAGGGACCGGGATCGACGAGGAAGACCCGCGCACCGCCGTCGATCAGGTACGTGTTGCACCCCCACAAACTGGACGACTCCATCGCCCACAGGCCAGGCCGAAGCTGAAGCATCCGCCGTCCTTCCCGCCATCCCTATGCTATTCGCCGCCATGCCGCTCGACCGGGGTTCCCGTCTCGACCATGTCAGAGGCATCCTGTGGCGGGCGCCGGGACGTAAGCCACCCGACCGCTCTGCCGATGGCGATCGACCGTGATGGGGAAGGTGTGGGTCAGGCTCGCAGGCGGCCTCAGGCGTCCCGGTGGGTCGCGCGGGTCCACAGTTCGCGGGCGGCGTCCTGCATCTGGGCGAACCCGACGTCGTTGAGGTAGCCGCGGCGCTGCAGGTCCCTGTCAACCGACGCCACGGCATCCAGGTAGGACTCCAGAGTCGGCCACGACCGGAGCACCCGCTCGGCGTCGAAGAGGGCGAGCGAACCCAGCGTGCCACCCGTGGGTGAACCGGTGAAGGTGGCGACCGGGTGCTCGATCAGCCCGTACCGCAGTCCGCCGCGGACGTTGCCGTCGGGGTCCCGGGCGAGCTCGCCGTCGTCGTCCAGCTCGAAGAACACCGAGTCCGCGGCGGGCGTCCCCGTCGTCGCCCACGCGACGACGGCGTCCAGCGCGGCGGTCACGGCCGGCTGGAGGGGGAACATGTTCCCGGCGGCGACCTGCTCCGGCGTCATCCGGCGCGGCTTGCGGCCAGCCCGAACCACCTCCCTGTTGCTCGGCATTACAGGCGTCGTGACCTCGGTGTGGCCCGCGCCCGCCACGCACCAGTGGCGCCGCAGCGGCCCGTCCGCGATCCCGGGTTTCGCCACGTTCCGCGCACCGACCGCCTTGTACATGTTCACGTCACCCTCGCAGGTGATGGTCATGGCCGGCACCCCGACCGGGGCGGCGTCCACCGGCTGCACGACGGCGTACATCCCGTTGGCGTCCACGGGCTGCTGCCGCAACGGCCGTTCGAGGATCGACCCCACACTGCAGCAGAAACCGTCCCACAGGCCCGGGACCAGGGGGTGGAAGTGCCG
>JALHDK010000357.1 GCA_022838965.1 Actinomycetales bacterium
CACCGGGATGACCCCCGCTCGCGCGGGGACGACGTCGACGACGAGGCCGGCGGCGTCCTGGAAGCGGGATGACCCCCGCTCGCGCGGGGACGACCGCGGTCGATGTAGTCCATGGGGGTCACTCCTGGGATGACCCCCGCTCGCGCGGGGACGACCTCCCAGCCCCTGCAAAGGGCTCGGGAGGGGCGGGATGACCCCCGCTCGCGCGGGGACGACAATCCTCGCCGGGAGCCGGAGCCGCTGCCCCCGGGATGACCCCCGCTCGCGCGGGGACGACGCCGACATCACCCTCAGCGACTGTTCAGAGGTGGGATGACCCCCGCTCGCGCGGGGACGACCGTGGAGGTGGAGGACGCCCGCCGCCGTGCCGGGGATGACCCCCGCTCGCGCGGGGACGACCGAACAGCAGGACGCCAAGTGAGCGAGGACCGTGGATGACCCCCGCTCGCGCGGGGACGACGCCACCATCTCTGCGGGTGCGGCGACCACCTCAGGATGACCCCCGCTCGCGCGGGGACGACTCCGGGAGCAGAGGCCCGGCGTCCGCCCGGTAGGGATGACCCCCGCTCGCGCGGGGACGACGGGTGTCTCATGGTCAGTCCCTCGTCAGGTACTGGATGACCCCCGCTCGCGCGGGGACGACAGGGTCACGTGTCAGGCCGCCTTGATGATGAAGGGATGACCCCCGCTCGCGCGGGGACGACCGATGAACTGCCCACCCGCCCGGCGGATGTGCTGGATGACCCCCGCTCGCGCGGGGACGACTTGGCCAGCCTGCACAGCGGACACCGGCAGCCCGGATGACCCCCGCTCGCGCGGGGACGACTTTCTGACCTCGAGGAAAGGGGGACCGGAGTGGGGATGACC
The DNA here is from genome assembly GCA_022838965.1 of Actinomycetales bacterium. Next base: position 868 of record JALHDK010000357.1, read on the forward strand.
CCCGCTCGCGCGGGGACGACGTTGGGCCCCGCCCTACGGCAGCCGGTTGCGGGGGATGACCCCCGCTCGCGCGGGGACGACGTCACCGGCCGGGAGATGACCCTGTCCGCGGTGGGATGACCCCCGCTCGCGCGGGGACGACCTCCCTTCTCTGTCGGGTTGGGGGCGAGTGCCCGGATGACCCCCGCTCGCGCGGGGACGACTTCGGCTCCTCCCGGATCACCCGCGCCGCGATGGGATGACCCCCGCTCGCGCGGGGACGACGTCCGGACGCGGGTGAAGACCTCTCCGTCCATCGGATGACCCCCGCTCGCGCGGGGACGACTCTCCTTCGAGGCCCGAGACCGTTGGATCGCCGGGATGACCCCCGCTCGCGCGGGGACGACGCCGTGGAGGGTCTCCTCAAGGCCATCCACGCCGGATGACCCCCGCTCGCGCGGGGACGACTTCTTGCTCTCGGGGTCCTTGGCGTCGTCCTTCGGATGACCCCCGCTCGCGCGGGGACGACCCGTTACCGGGGTGGCTCCGCTGCGGGTCCAGCGGATGACCCCCGCTCGCGCGGGGACGACGGTGATCGCCACGGTTTACCTCACCCCTGTCCGGGATGACCCCCGCTCGCGCGGGGACGACTACGTGGCCGGCCACGCCAGGTTCATCGACGCCG
>JALHDK010000358.1:0-1526 GCA_022838965.1 Actinomycetales bacterium
AGCCCGGCCGCGTGCCAGGTCGAGCCGGAGGTGATCCTGCCCTGCTCCAGCAGCACCACGGGATCATCGCCGCGGGCGAACGTGAGCGCTCCGTTACGCCCATGCACCGGCTCTGTCCGCCGCGCCGCGCCACCCGCGCGCAGGCAAACAGTATACGATCCGCTGGCAGGGCGACGAGCCGGTCGGCTACGAGGTGGACGGCGTCCGCTACAAGACGCTCGACGACGTGGTGAAGGCCGCGCGCGCCGCCTCTAGGTGCGCGAGCACCTCCTCGGCGGAGACGAGGTGGGCAGAGGCCGCCTCCTGCACCGGCTGGGTGGCTTCGGGCTTCTTGCTCATCGAGCAGCCGGCTACCGCCAGCATGACGGCAACAGATAGCACGGCAGATGCGCGCATGGTCGTCACTCCTTCACTCGCGCATAGAGCGTATTCGGTCGCGGAACCGGTCGGCCTGCGGGAGGTGGCCGTCTGGGCTGCAGGGAACTCCCGATCACGGCGGCTCCCGGGGGGAGACCAGAGTGAGCCCGCGCATTGTCATTATAGGGCCAGGTTCGGCGGTCGCGCGGTACGCGATGTACGTGCGGCTGGAGGGCGCCGATCCCGTTGGGGTGAGCCCTGAGGGGCCCACGAGCTGCCCCGCGATGTCCGTGTTCCGCTCCCCCGAACTCATGCTAGATCGACTCCGCCCCGATGGCGCCGTCGTACTGACCGATCCCCCTAGCCGGGCGAAGTACATCGAGGCGGCACTCGAGGCCGGTTGCCATGTGCTCTGCGCGGAGCCCATCGTATACGATCCCGGCGTGAGTGTTTTCGAGTGCCTCGACACCGCGACCCGACTCCGCGATCTGTCACAGCAGCGCCAGCTTCACCTCTGCGCGATGAGCCCCATGGTGGCTCTGGCGCCGGCTCTGCGCGAGCTGGCGGATCTGGGCCTCGGTCCCGCGCGCGGCGTCTGGAGCTTCGTGATGCGCGACCTGCGGCCGCCTTGCGCCGGTACTCCGAGTCCGGCATCGCGGCTGCTGACGAATGGGTCCGGGCCCTTGGCCCTGCTCCTCGCGCTGGTGCCTGGCGCTCGGGTGATCGAGCATGGCATCCAGGCGTCTCTGGAGCCGCAGGAGTGCCGCATCGCCTTCGACTGCTACAGCTCGGACGCTGCCTCGGATGGTACCCCCCACCAGTGCGCGGTCTCGATCGTTCTCGGACAGGCGACGACGGCTCAGACCGAGGTGGAGGTCAATGGCCTGCGTATGCGCTATGAGGAGCGATGGGCACCCGACGGGACTCGCCCCGGGTATCTTAGCGTGGACGAGCACGAAGCTCCGTGCGGAGACCTGACCCAGTTGACCGTTCGGGCGTTCCTGTCCAGGATCGAGGGGCAGGAGGCAGGGCCGATCCCCGATGCCGACCATGCCCTCGCGTCGCTACGGGTACTCCTCCGCCTGCTCCGTCAGGGGAGCGGGAGCGCGGTAGCGCCAATGACGCTCCGTGTGCTCTGAGCCGGCTCGGCCCGAGGCGTAACCCGTGCG
>JALHDK010000358.1:1583-1983 GCA_022838965.1 Actinomycetales bacterium
TGCGACCTACGAACGTCCGGTATACTCCACAGAGGGCGCCATCCCACCCAAGACCGCTGTCAGGAGGTCGCGCAATGACTGCATCCAATCCCGATCCCGCTCGACCGCGAGGCGAGCGCCTCAGGCTTCCACCGTGGCCATTCCGCTTGGCGGGACGGCAGCCAAGCGGCGGCCAGGGGGGCGATGTGGGCATGCGGCTCGATGAGATCCTGGGCCAACTCGGCCGAACGAACCCCCGACTGAGTTGGCAGATCCCCCTCGTGATCGTGATTCTCTTGGGCCTGGTCATGTTCAGGCCCTACGTCATCATCGACAACGGCGAGGGCGGGGTCGTCTTCTCGAAGATCACCGGCGTGGCCCCTGAGCCGTTGAAGCCCGGCTTCCACATCATCGTGCCCGT
>JALHDK010000359.1 GCA_022838965.1 Actinomycetales bacterium
CTAGCGACAGGGGAAGTAATCCGAGTAGTCCAACCCAGTCCTCGGGCACGATCACCAACCCGAGGGCGGCGACCACACTGATCGCGACGAGGGTGATCAGGCCGAGGTACTGGCCGGCAACGATCTGCCATGCCCGCGGCCGTCCTTGACTGGCGGAGGCGACGAACAGGACGGTCAGTACGACGATGTCGTCGATGTTGGTGCCGGCGAACATCGCTACCGCCGCGGCGATGGTGCCGATCATCCTCGCATCCGGCGGCTGCCGCGGCGCGGCCTGATCTCGGGTATTGCTGTCATTTCGAACTCTCCTGTGCGGGCGGGGGATCGGCCGGGTCGTGGGTGGACTCAAAGATCAGTGATGCGACGAGCAGCACGACGCCGCAGGTGATGTAGGTGTCGGCGAGGTTGAAGGTGGGCCACCAGCCGGTGTGGAAATAGTCGGTGACCTTTCCGTCGACGGCACGATCGATCACGTTGGCGGCAGCTCCGGCGAGGATCGCCGACCAACCCACCGTCCCCACCAGTGAAGCGGTGGGGACAGTGCGCCAGGCGTAAATTCCGACGCCGAGAGTGATGGCGGCGGTGACCGCGAGGATGATCCAGGCCGGAAGCTGGTGGCCGATGCTGAACGCGACACCGCTGTTGTACGCCAACTTCAGTTGCAGCAATCCCATATCGACGGTGCGTGCACCGGAAAGGGTACGGCGCGCAACGGGTTCGGCCGACAGTGCGATCGCGATGAGAGCGAGACCGACGACCACGAGAATCACCCGCCGCGTGCTACCTGTGCGGATTGATCGAGCCGCTAATTCGCTCACGTGCGGGCCTCGACCTTCCCCGCCGGTGCGGGTACCGATCCGGCAGGGAAGGCTTGCGCGCGGCCGGCCCGGACACCGTTGGCGATGACCACGATCTCAGCGACCTCGTGCACCAGGACCACGGCGGCCAGGCCGAGGACCCCGAACAAGGCCAACGGCATCAGGACGGTGATGATCGCCAGCGACAGTCCGACGTTCTGCAGCATGATCCGTCGGGACCGGCGTGCGTGCGCCAGCGCCTGCGGCAGGTGCCGCAGGTCCTCACCCATCAGAGCAACATCGGCGGTCTCGATGGCCACGTCGGAACCCATCGCGCCCATCGCGATACCCAAGTCGGCGGTGGCCAGGGCGGGGGCGTCGTTGACACCGTCCCCGACCATTGCCGTCGGGCGGCGCGCACGCAAGGTTTCCACGATCCGTGCCTTGTCCTCCGGGCGCAGGTCGGCGTGCACGTCGTCGATCCCGACATCTGCGGCCAGCGCCCGGGCGGTGCGTTCGTTGTCGCCGGTGAGCATCGCGACGGTATAGCCGCCGCGGCGTAGCCCGGCAACCACCTCACGTGCTTCCGGTCGGAGCTCGTCACGCACGGCGACCGCCCCGATGACCGTTCCGGCGCGCTCGATCAGGACCGCAGTGGCCCCGGCGCGCTGCATCCGCTCGATATCCCCAGACAGCGACCCCGGCTCGATCCAGCCCGG
>JALHDK010000360.1 GCA_022838965.1 Actinomycetales bacterium
GGCGGGACGCCCGGGCTGCACCTCGCCTGTGCGCCCATTCGCAGCGACGGGCCCTCGGACCTAGGCTTCACGCCACGCCGCGCCTAGAATGGCCACGAACCGAGCCCGAGATTGGAGCGAGCCACATGCGCGCAACGTCATCCGGCGGGTACCGAGGTCCGATCCGCCTTGCGGTCTTCGATATGGCGGGCACCATCGTCGACTACGGCAGCCGAGCGCCGGCGGGTGTGTTCGAGGCGGTCTTCGCCTCCCACGGGGTAGCCATCACCAATCGGCAAGCGCGAGGCCCCATGGGCATGGCCAAGCGGGCCCACATCGCCGCCCTAGCTCACGATCCGGCGATCGCCGCAGTGTGGCGACAGGTCCACGGGCGCGAGGCCACCGACGGGGACATCGACGGAATGTACGCGGACTTCGTGCCCCTGCAGCTCGAGTGCCTGGCCCAGCACTCCGATGTCATCCCCGGCGCCGTGGAGGCCTTCGCGGCGCTGAGAGACCGAGGCGTCAAGATTGCCACGACCACTGGCTACTCCCGGCGGATGACCGACGTCGTGCTCGACGCGATGCGAGCCCAGGAACTCACCCCCGACCTCGCGATCTGCGCGGACGATGTGCCCGAGGGCAGGCCCAGGCCTTGGATGCTCTTCCGCTGCATGGAACGGCTCGATGTTTCCCCCCCTGCGGCGGTGGTCAAGGTGGGGGACACGATCGCGGACATTGAGGCGGGCTTGAACGCGGGGGTCTGGACCATCGGCATCGCGCGAACGGGCAACCTGGTCGGACTCAGCCAGGATGAGCTGAAGGCCCTGCCCCAGCAAGCGAGTGAGCGCTGCCTGGAGGAGGCCCACGCCGCGATGCGAGCTGCTGGCGCCCACGATGTAGTGGACTCGGTAGCCGACTGTCTCCCCGCCATCGAGCGCTTCGAGATGGCCCTCGCCGAGGGCGGCCGCCCCTAAGCGGCGGGCTCGCCGCCGCGAAGGGATGAAGCAGCATGGGGGCGCACTCTCACCTTCCACTCCGCTGAAGGCGGTGACGAACATGACTTCCCGAGAGCGAGTCGCGGCGGCCCTTGAGCACCGCGAGCCCGACCGAGTGCCGCTAGACATCGGCGCGACGACCGTTACCGGCATTTCCGCCTGGGCGCTCTATCGACTCCGCGTCGCCTTGGGTCTCAGCGCCGAGGGCGAGCCGGTGAGGGTCACCGAACCCTACCAGTTGCTGGGCGAGGTGACGGACGACCTCCGTGAAGCCTTGGGCATCGACACCCAAGGCATGGGCGGCAGCAAGACCCTCTTTGGCTGGGAGAACCGCGACTGGCGGCCATGGACCCTCCCCGACGGCACGCCTGTGCTCGTGCCCGCCGCCTTCAACACCCAGCCCGAACCCGACGGGTCGGTGCTTCAGTACCCGGAAGGCGACCGCGCCTGTGAGCCCTGCGCCCGGATGCCCGCCGGCGGGTACTACTTCGATACCCTCTGCCGCCAGCCGCCGCTGGATGAAATGGCTGCCCGGCAAC
>JALHDK010000361.1 GCA_022838965.1 Actinomycetales bacterium
CGCCACGCACCCGCGGTTCCCTGATGCCCACGTAGAAGGGATCGTCGACGAGGTCGTGGTTGTCCGTGCCGACGTCCAGCGTCACAGGGAGTGTGAGGGCGGGATCGATTCCGGCGCAGGCGGAGTAGAGCGACAGCTTTCCGATGGGGATCCCCATCCCGTTCGCGCCCAGGTCTCCGAGTCCCAGGATCCGCTCCCCGTCCGTCACGACGACGACGCGGACGTCGTCGTGCGGCCAGTTCGCCAGCACGTCGGCCACCTCGCCACGGTCGGCGATCGTGATGTACATGCCGCGCGACCGGCGGAAGTTGTGCGAGAACTGGAGGCAGGCCTGGCCGACCGTCGGGGTGTAGATGATCGGCATCAGCTCCTCGATGTGGTCGGTGAGGACGCGATAGAAGAGCAGTTCGTTCCGGTCCTGGAGGTTGGTGAGGACCGTGTATCTGGCGAGGTCGTCCGGAGCGGACCGGACGCTGGCGAGCACCCTCGCGGCCTGGACCTCCTGCGGAATCACCTGGTAGGGCAGCAAACCGCGCAGTCCGAGCCGCTGACGTTCCTCCCGGGTGTGTGCGGTGCCATGGTTCAGCAGCGGGTCGTGGAGGATCTCGACGCCGTGGGGTTCCGTACGCGACATGTCTCTCCTGCCGATCCATCTCGGGGTGCGTCCTTGCTGTGGTCTTACCACAGGATCGGTCGCCGGGGAGGGTGTCCGGAGGCCGGGGCCCGGGCGCGGTCCGGCACTTGCCTCCCCCACCTCCCGTGCGGCAGGCTGGTCGCGGACGTGATCGGCCGGGTTGCTCGCGGGAGGGACGCATGAGCGGGACGCGACGCCCCCTGGGCCCAGGGGTGATCACCCTCATCGCCGTCGACGTCGTCCTCGTCCTGATCCTCCTGGTGCTGCTCGCGCAGGCCGGATCGAACGGCGGCACGACGGCGACGTCACCGGCGTCGCCGACGACGCCTGCGGACGCTCCGACGGCGGAGGAGGTCGTCTTCGCGTCGCCGACCAGGAACATCACCTGCTTCATCCGACCCGAGAGCGCGAGCTGCGAGATCGCGCAGTTCATGTACGAGACGCCCACCCTCGACGGGTGCGACGGCGACGTCGGCCACGAGATCGAGGTGACGGCCGACGGCGCGGGCTGGGTGTGCCGGACTGGCGAGCCACCCCCGCCGCCCGCTCCCGAGGTCCCGAACCTCGACTGGGGCGACAGCATCTCACGGTACGGATTCACCTGCATGAGCACCAATGACGGTGTGACGTGCACCCACGACGCCACCGGCCACTCCTTCAGCCTCGCCCGGCGCGTGGTGTCGCTGAGCTGATCGCCGGGAAGCGAACAGGCCCCAACCGGTGCACGGGCGGACGTAGGCTGACGACGCACCCCCGAGACCGAGGAGGCGAGCCATGGCACCCGCGCCGAGCCTGCACCTCACTGAGCGGTTCGTCGATGCCGTCCGGTACGCCACCACCCTGCACGGCGCCCAGGGCCGCAAGAAGACGGAGGCCG
>JALHDK010000081.1:0-4098 GCA_022838965.1 Actinomycetales bacterium
GGCCACGTAGCGGTTGGTGAGCCGGTCATCCTCCTGTAGGGCGCGGGCGAAGATAGGGAAGGTGATCATGTCGTTGATGTACATCAGACCAGTCAACGCCGATTGGCGCAGGCTGGGCTCGGGATCGGAGATCGCTCTGTTCAGCGCCTCGATCGTGCCCGGCGTCCGGAACCGTCCTACGCCGGTGGCGGCGTACTCCCGAACGTAAGGGTCGCGATCGGTGAGAAGCGCCTCGATAAGGGCCGGTCCCACCAGCTCGGCCGGGGCATTCTGGGACAGGGAGAGGGCGTTGGCCGCCGCGCGGCGGGCCTCCTCCGCGGCCGCGCGCACCGGGGGGGACTCGTCCGGGAACTTCCACGCGACGACGTCGTGCAGCGTGATGACGTCGACGTGCGGGGACGGGGGCAGTTCGAGACCCATCCGGTGGACGACGGCGCCGCGGGGGTACACCAGCCGGCCCACCTCGCGCCGGGAGCGCGGCGACGCCGTCGCGAGCCAGCCCATCGGGAGCCGGCGGTCCCCGGGCAGGGGGGAGCGCATCGAGCGGAACACGGTGCGACGCACGGACCAGCCCGGCCGGAGCGCGTCGAGGGCCGCCGCCGCGCGTGCGGAGATCTCACGCTCGTAGACCTGAGCGCCCATGGGAGCGGCGCTCGCGGCCGTGGCGATGATCAGCCGTGGCATGGAGCTCCCGGGGATGCGGTGAGTGACTTCTGCCTATGATGGCATGAACCGGGAGATGACCCCCGGTGGCACGGAGGCGCGAGTGGCAGACCGGGGAGCTGGAAGGGTTGCGCTCATCGCGTCCAGCTACCACCCGTACCCGGGCGGAGTGGAGGAGCACGTGCGCAACGTCGCACGGGAGCTGCGCCGGCTGGGCCACGCCGTCGAGGTGTGGACGGTGGACCGGGGCGAGCGGCTCGGTACGCGGACGCTCGAGGGCGTCGTGGTGCGGTATCTGCCCACGCCGCTGCCGCGGCTGTCACCGGGAGGGCTGGCCGGATTCCTTCGCGCGTCGCCGCGGGCATGGGGACACTGGCTGCGTGCCGTGCGGGATTTCCGTCCCGACGTGCTGCACGTGCACTGCTTCGGACCGAACGGCGTCTACGCGCTCGGCCTGCGCTGGCTGACCCGCCGCCCACTCGTCCTGAGCGCCCACGGGGAGACCTTCATGGACCCGGAGGTGTTCCGTGACTCCCGCGTGCTCCGCTGGGCGCTGGTCCGGACGCTGCGTTCGGCTGCAGCCGTCACCGGGTGTTCCCGGATGGTGCTGACCGATCTGCGTGACCGGTTCGGGTTCCGGGGTGAGGGCACCGTGGTGCCCAACGGGGTTGATCTGGAGGAGCAGGGCCCGGCGGGAGCCGCGCCGGTGGAGGAGGTCACCGGTCCGACCGTCCTCGCTGTGGGCAGGCTCGTGCGGGTGAAGGGGTTCGACCTGCTGGTACGCGCGTTCGCCGCGGCCCGCGTGCCGGACGCCAGGCTGGTGATCGGCGGTGACGGGCCGGAGCGGTCGACGCTCGACGCTCTGGTCCGTGATCTCGGCATCGCCGGCCGGGTGGAGTTCCCGGGCCGCCTCGACCGTGCCGGCGTCGTCGCGCACATGGCCGCCGCCGACGTCGTCGTCGTCCCCAGCCGGATCGAGGCGTTCGGCATCGTCGTCCTGGAGGCGTGGCGCGCCGGTGCGGCACTGCTGGCCAGCTCGCGGGGCGGTCCGGCCGATCTGGTGACCGACGGGGTGGACGGACTCCTCGTGGACCCGGAGGACGTCGATGCCTTCGCCGCCGCACTCGCCCTGATTCTGTCCGATCCGGCCCTCCGTGCCCGTCTGGGTGCCGCCGGCCGGGTGGCCGTGGAGGAGTACACGTGGGAACGGACCGCCCGCGCCTACAGCCAGATCTACGCACGCATCCGTGGAGCGGCCCATGAGTGAGATCCGCGTTCTCCTGGTGTCGCCGGTCCGGGGAGTTGACCCCCTGTCCGGGGACGTCACCTACACCGAACAGCTGCTCGCGGCGCCGCCCCCGGGTGTGCGGTACACCACCTACGTGGAGGCGGTCGGGAACGGCACGCTCGTGGAGCACGGGAGCCGGGCGGCGCTGCACTCAGCCGCGAGCAGGCCGCGTGAACTCGCCTTCGCCCTGTGGCGCAAGGGTGAGTACCTCACGCGGCGCTCCGGACTGGCGTTCAGGGAGCCGCTTCGCATCCTGGAGGTGACCCCTGGTGCGTTCGACCTCGTCCATGTCCACGTCTTTCACACCCGGTTCCTGGGTGAGGCACCTCCCGTCGTCATGAGTGCCGGCGGCCCGCTCCGGTGGGTCTATGCGAACGCCTGGGGCTGGCCCGAGTGGCGGCTGCGGATCGCCGAGTCCGTGGACCGCGCAGTGGGTCTCGCCTGGGACGCGACGATCTGCGGGCAGCGGCGGGGCCGGAGCGCCCGCACCATCACCCTCAGTGACGACTTCAGGGACTGGCTCATCGCCCGCGGGTGGGACGCGGACCGCATCGACGTGGCTCCCAACTACCTCGCCCGGCCCGGGGTTTCGCAGGGGCCCGATCCGCGTGGGGATGCGCCACGACGGCTCGGGTTCATCGCCAAGGATTTCGACGCCAAGGGCGGCCCCGAGGTCCTCCGGGCGTTCCGGCAGCTCCGGTCCACCCACCCTGCCCTTGAGCTCGTGATCGTCGGGTCGCCGCCCCGGATGTCCGGGCAGCAGGCGGCGGACCAGGGCATCAGGTGGCTGCCCCTCGTGCCTCGCCCGGAGCTGCTCTCCACGGTGCTCGGTCTCATCGACATCCTCCTCTATCCCTCCCACTTCGACACCTCCGTCCCGTACGGTCCCATGGAAGCGCTGGCGGCCGGGATCCCCTGCGTCGTCTCGGACCACCGGAGCCTGCCCGAACTGGTGGGCAACGAGGCGGGACTTGTCGTCCCGGTGGGTGACGTGACCGCCATGGTGACCGCGGTCGAAACCCTGCTGGTGCGCAGCCGCTGGGAGGCCGCGTCACGCGCCGCCCGCACCCGCTTCCACCAGCGCTTCTCGTCGGAAACGCAGGCTCCGGCTCTTGGCAAGGCCTACCGGGCGGCGCTCGCCCCTACCGATCGGAGCCCCTGATGCCCATCGAACCGCCCACCACGGCGTCTGTTGTGATCGCCACGTACAACCGCCCCGATCATGTGCGGATCTGCCTCGAGCATCTCGCGCGTCAGACCCTGCAGCCCGTCGAGACCGTGGTCGTGGACGCGTCGCCGGACACCCGCACGGCCGACGTGGTGGCCGGCTTCACCGGCGTGACCTACCTCCGCAACAACCGCGGACTCGGCCACACGGCAACCTCGCGGGCGATCGGGCTGGCGAACACGACCGCCGAGGTGGTCGCCTTCGTCGACGACGACGCCTACGCCGAGCCGGACTGGCTCGCGGAGCTGGTGCGGCGCTATCAGGACGGGCGGGTCGGTGCGGTGGGGGGACGGGCGCGCAACGGGCTGCCCGGTGAGGAGTCGGAGGGGCTGGACGAGGTCGGCCTGCTGTTGCCGGACGGGCGACTGACCGGGAACTTCGCCGCCCTGACCGGCGGGGACCTCGAGGTGGACCACCTGCTCGGCGCCAACATGTCCGTCCGCCGGGACGTCGTCGCCGCGCTCGGAGGCATCCACGACCACTTCCCCGGCACCTGTCTCCGGGAGGAGACCGACATCCTGCTCAGGATGAGACAGGCGGGCCACCGGATCGTCTATACCCCCGATGCGGTCGTCCGGCACGTGGGAGGGACCTACGCGAAGGGCCACCGCTTCGACCTGCGCTACCAGTTCTTCGGCGCCCGGAACCACATCGTGCTCCTCACCCACGCCCTGGGGTTCCGGGACGCTCATCTCCGGCGCTATCTCCTTCTCGCAGGACGCACGGTCGCGGACGATCTGGCACTGTGCATCCGGGTGTGGTCCGACCCCACCCGGAGCACTCACCGGGCACGTCTCCGGGGAGCGGCCGGCGGCCTGGCACGGGCTGTCGTCCAGGTCGCCGGGACGATCGTGGGGCTCGGGGCAGCCGTCAGGATCCGCGTGGTGGAGAGGGGCCGGCCGGGCGGCGTCCCCGCGGG
>JALHDK010000081.1:4143-17016 GCA_022838965.1 Actinomycetales bacterium
GCCGGCCTACAACCCCGGGCGCTTCCTGGCCCGGTCAGTGGGAAGCGTCATGCGGCAGGGCATCGCTGACCTGGAGTGCATCGTGGTGGACGACGGCTCCGAGGAGGAGCTCACGGCCCACCCGGAGCTGCAGGACCCCCGCGTGCGGCTCCATCGCCAGGACAACCGGGGGGTGTCGGTCGCGCGCAACGTCGGGGTGGCGCTGTCCGACTCCCGATTCGTGGCCTTCCTCGACCAGGACGACGAGTGGCTGCCCGGCAAGCTGGCCCAGCAGCTCGCGGCGCTCGTGGCCGACCCCCGTGCCGCGTTCAGCCACACCCCGTTCGTGTGGTCGCTCCCCTCGGGCGAACGCCCCACCGCGCCACAGCGCGTCACCTACGCCGGCTCGCTGGCGGGCGAAGCGCACGTGTGTCTGAGCAGCGTCGTCGTCAGCCGATCGAACCACGACGCCGTGGGCGGCTTCGACCCGCTTCTCGTCCAGCAGCAGGACTGGGATTACGTTCTGAAGCTCCTGCGCGTCTTCGGCGAGCCGGTGACCGCCAACCGCCCGCTGGTGCGGTACTTCGTGCACGGGGGCAATGCCAGCACCGACTACGCGGCGGCGGCCGCCGAGGGGCGCAGCGTACTCGACCGCAGTGCCGTGGACGCGCACCGGCGGGGGGACGCGGACGCGCTGGCGGCGATCGGGCGGGGACGGCGGGTGGCGCGCCGGCTCCACGCCCACCAGGCCGTGGACCGCGCTCGCGCATGCGTGCGCGACCGCGACGTCGTCGGGGCGGCGCGGCACCTCGGACGTGGCACGGCCATGGATCCCCTCGTGGTCGCGCGCGCCGTCGCCCGTTCCCTCGGGCGGCCGGAGGCGCGCACATGACCCGCATCCTGCGCATGCTGAACGACATCTTCGACCGGCGGATGAAGGTGTCGCTCGTGGGGGCGGTCATCGCCTCCGTTGTTCTCGCCCTGCTGGACACCCTCGCCATCTCGCTCGTCCTGCCCCTTGTCGATCTTGCCGCCGGGAACACCGCGGACTCCGGGGCGATCCGCCTCGTCTCGGGGATCCTCGGGGATCCGGATCCGGAGACCCTGCTGCGGATCCTCGCCGGAGCCGTGGTGAGTCTCTTCATCCTCAAGGACCTCGGCTCGGTCGCCTACGCGTGGTGGCTGGCGGGCTTCAAGGTGTTCGAACGGGTCAAGCTGCAGAACCGGATGCTGCGGCACTTCCTCAGTTCCCCGTACACCCACGTGTCGCGGCGCAGCACGTCGGAGATGATCCGGGTCATCAACGATGCCGTCACCCAGGTGTTCGGCACCCTCGTCTTCGGCCTCATGGGCCTGGTCAGCAACATCATCTCGATCGTGGCGATCGCGACCGCGCTGCTGCTGGTGGCACCGCTGCCGACGCTCGCCGTCCTCGTCTACTTCGGCATCGCCTCGTTCGCCTACTTCTCCGTCATCAAGCCGATCGCCGCGCGTGCGGGCCGGGAGTCCGCGCGGGCGGCGCGGGACAGCTGGAGTGCGGCCCTTGCCGCCCTCGGTGGCATCAAGGAGATCAAGCTCCGGAACACCCAGTCGTTCTTCCTGACGCGCTTCCGGGAGGCGGCGCTGCGCGGGGCTCGTGCCTCGCGCACGGCCGAGATCCTCGGCGGGCTTCCCCGCTACCTGCTGGAGATCCTGTTCATCCTCGGGGTGGGGATGTTCCTGCTGCTCAGTGCAGACGGCCTGCGGTCCGGATCGACCATCGGCATCCTCTCGCTCTTCGTGGCGGCCGGGTTCCGCGTGCTGCCCTCGATCACCGGCCTGCTCGGCAACCTCGCCAACTTCCGGTTCGGCTCCCCCTACCTGGGGATCCTCCATGCCGAGGTGCTCGCCTCGCGGGAGATCGAGGCGGTCGCGGAGGAGCCGGGCCCCCCGCTGCCGTTCACCCGCCTGCTCCGTCTGGAGGAGGTCTCGTTCCGCTACCCCGGGGGGGACCGCGACGTGGTGTCGGGGGTCTCCTTCGAGGTCCCGCACGGGTCGTCCATCGCCCTCGTGGGCGGGAGCGGTGCCGGGAAGACCACGCTGGCTGACCTCATCCTCGGCCTCCACGACCCCGCCTCGGGCCGCATCGTGGTCGACGGCGTGGACATCGCCGGACGCAAGATGCGCTGGCAGCAGCGCCTCGGGTACGTGGCCCAGGAGATCTTCTTCCTTGATGCGACCCTGGCCGAGAACATCGCCTTCGATGTTGACCGGCGCGAGATCGACGAGGAGCGTCTCTGGAAGTCCATCCATCAGGCACAACTGGACGAACTGGTTGCCGAGCTGCCCGAGGGCGTCAACACCCCACTCGGCGAACGCGGGACGCGGCTGTCCGGAGGCCAGCGGCAGCGGGTCGGCATCGCCCGCGCGCTGTACCGCCAGCCGGATCTCCTCGTGCTCGACGAGGCGACGGCGGCCCTCGACAACGAGACCGAGCACCGGCTCACCCAGGCGATCACCGCCCTCCGCGGCGACATCACCGTCATCCTCATCGCGCACCGGCTCTCCACGGTGCGCCATTGCGACCAGCTCGTCTTCCTCAAGGACGGCCGGGTCGAGGCCGTCGGGACCTTTGACGAGGTCCGCCAGTGCAACGCCGACTTCGCCGAGCTGGTGCGGCTCGGCACGCTCGAGCGGCAGGGCGGGGAGGCGTGATGCGAGGCATCGCCGTCGTGATCGCGGCCCGCAACCCCGGGCCACTGCTGGCGGAGGCCCTCGCATCGGCCACCGCCCAGACCCGCCCGCCCTCGGCTGTCGTGGTGGTCGATGACGGTTCCACCGACGGGAGCGTGGGGGAGGCGGTGTCGGCGTTTCCCGCCGTCACCGTGATCACCCAGGCCCCCCGCGGCCGGTCGGCCGCCCGCAACCGGGGTGCGATGGCGACCGACGGGGACCTCCTCTTCCTCGACGCCGACGACGTCCTCCGCCCTGAGGCGCTCGCGGTGCTGGGGGCCGCCCTCGACGCCGATCCCGCGCTGGACATGGTGCACGGCCGGGTCTTCGAGTTCGTTGACCAGCTCCGGCCACCCCCGCCGGGGGTCCGCAGCCGCGATGCCGAGGTCTTCGTCCGGCTCGGGGGGTCCACCCTCGTGCGGCGCTCGCTGTGGGACCGGGTGGGACCGTTCGACGAGCGGATCGACCGTGGGGAGTGGATCGACTGGATGAGCCGCGCCGCGCATCTCGGCGCCGTTGCGCGCGACCTTCCCGAGGTGGTCCTCAACCGTCGCCTGCACGCGGCCAACTCACCCGGGGAGAACAACGCGCCCTATCTCGCGGTGGTCCGCGCCGCTCTGGCCCGGGCGCGGGAGGCGGCCGAGCGCCGGGACTGAGCAGCCCGCGGACGGGCGCGGCCGGCGATTCCGCACCCGTTGTATCCTGAGGTGCGAACCAGGAAGGGTGGTGCCATGGCGGAGCGGGTGTGGCAGGTTCAGACTGACCACGTGATGGCGGAGGTGCTCGAGGGCGAGGCGGTGATCATCGACATGGCCTCGGGCCGCTACCACGCCGCGTCCGGCGTGGGGGCGACGATCTGGGAGGCCGTCACCGCCGGGCAGCCCTTCGATGGCATCCTGACGGACGTCCGGCGCCGCCACTCCGAGGTCCCCGCTGACGCCGCCGGGCATGTGGAACGATTCCTCACCGAGCTCGTCGATGCCGGTCTGGTCACCGTGAGCGAGGTGGAGAACGCGGCCGCGCCGCGTGGCGCGACCGGAACCGCGCCCACCCCGTGGAAGCCGCCGTCGCTCGAGACGCACAACGACCTGCAGGATCTCCTCCTCCTGGACCCGGTCCACGAGGTCACGGAGGCCGGCTGGCCCCACGCCGCACCCGAGGCATGAGGTTCGGCCGGCTCATCGACTCCGCCAGGACCGCGATCGCCGGGACCGGGGAGAGCAGCGCGGCGTTCATCCTCGCGGGGCGCACGATCCGCCTCGTGGGCGCGGGACCGGCCCTCCTTGACCGTCTGCTGCCCGCGTTCGCGCACCTTCCCGCTGCCGATGCCGCCGCGGAGGCGGATCTCACCGTCCTGCTCTGGGATGTCGCCTCGACCGGCGTGCCGTTCCCCGACCTCGGGGACTTCGAGGCGCGGCCCGGCTCGCCGGTGACCCCGACGCTCCACGGGGGCTCGTGGTCCTTCGTCCACCACGCGTATGAGAACGCGATGAGCTACCTCGACCGCGAGCAGTCGCTCGGCGTCTACGTGGCCGCGGACGCCGCGACGCTCCTGCCGTGGGACCGGGCGTGCCCGCTGCGCTCACTTCTGACCCGCTGGCTCGCGCCCCAGCGGCTGCTACTCGCCCACGGCGCCGGGATCGGGGGGCCCGGGGGCGCCGTCGTTCTCGCCGGCCCGGGCGGCAGCGGCAAGAGCACGACGTCGATGGCGTGCTTCGCCGCGGGCATGGGGTACCTCGGCGACGACTACGTCCTCTTCGACATCGACCACCAGTCGGTGTGGTCGGTGTACGGCTCCGCCAAGCTGGCCGGAGACCACGCCAAGCGTGTCGGCTGGCCGGTGAGGGACCGGCCGGAGGCGATCGTGCTCTCCGCCCCGGTGCGTGCCATCATCGTGCCGGTGGTCACCCGCGGGCCGGTCTGCACGATGGCACCGGTCCCCGCCAGCCGGGCCCTCATGGCCATCGCGCCCCCCACCATGTTCCAGACGGCGGGCGACCAGCGGGCCGCGTTCCACCTCACCACCGATTTCGTCCGGGGTTTGCCCACGTTCCGGCTCGAGCTCGGTGCGGGCCTCGAGCACGTCCCGGGCATGATCCGCACGCTCATCGAGGAGGGGAGGGCACCGTGAAACCGGGCATGACCAGCGTCATCATCCCGGTGTTCAACGGCGAGCGGTTCATCGGGGCCGCCCTGGAGTCCGTGCGCGCCCAGACACGCCCGGTCGGCGAGGTGATCGTCGTCGACGACGGTTCCAGCGACGGGACGCTCGATGTGGTGGCACGATTCCCCGACGTCGTCGTCCTGCGGCAGGCGAACGCCGGGCCCGCCGCAGCGCGCAACCGGGGCATCGCGGCCGCTCACGGCGAGTACCTCGCGATGCTCGACGCGGATGACCTCTGGCCCGCGGACCGCAACGAGGCGATGGCCCGGATGCTCGACGACGATCCCACGCTCGGTCTTGTGATGGGCCTCC
This sequence comes from Actinomycetales bacterium, assembly GCA_022838965.1. Next base: position 9,311 of record JALHDK010000081.1, read on the forward strand.
AGCGGCTGCTGATCGAGCCGGGCGCGGAGGTACCGGCCTGGGTGCCTCCCGGCGACCCTGACACCATCGACCCCGAGACGCTGCCGAAGCCCACCGGCATCTTCCTGACCCGCCGGTCCGTCTTCGAGGAGGTGGGCCCGTTCGACGAGGCGATGCGGCACGGTGAGGACACCGACTGGTTCCTGCGGAGCCAGGACCGAGGCGTCCGCTGGGAGCACCTCCAGCAGATCGTCCTCATCCGGCGCATCCACGGGCGGAATCTCACCAACGACGCCGAGGCGCAACGGCGCGCCCTGTTCGAGGTGCTGCAGCGCCGGATGGCACGGAGGCGGTCCGGATGATCACCATCGGCGTGGTCATCCCGGTGCGGAACCTCGGGGAGCTGCTGGCCGAGACGCTCGACTCGGTGATGTCCCAGAGGAGGCCGGCCGCGCTGGTGACAGTGGTCGACGACGGTTCCGACGACGACTCGGTCGCGGCCGTCGTCGCGCGCCACCCCGGGGTGCGGTTGCTGCGCCAGGACCACCGCGGCACCGGGGCAGCGCGGAACCGAGGCGGCTCGGCGAGCGAAACCGACGCGATCCTCTTCCTCGACGCCGACGACCTGCTCCGTCCGGGCGCGCTCATGGCGCTGGGTGCCGCCCTCGACAGGGATCCGGACATCGAACTGGCCCACGGCCGGGTCCACGAGTTCGTCGACGGGCGCAACCCGCCCCCTCCCGGGGTCCGGCGCACCGAACTCGACGTGGCGGCGCGACTCGCCGGGACAACCCTCGTCCGTCGGTCGCTGTGGGACCGGACCGGAGGCATGGACGAGACGCTGGTCCGGGGTGAGTGGATCGACTGGATGGGCCGGGCGGCGGACCTGGCCACGGGTACTGCCGAGGTGGCCGAGGTGGTTCTTGACCGAAGGTTGCACGGGGCGAACAAGTCCGCCGCCGGTGGGGACCGGACGCCCTATCTGACCGCCGTGGTCCGTGCCGCACTCCTGCGCAAGCGCGGGGCGGGCGAATGAGCGGGATTCCCGGACTGCGCGGCAACTTCTGGCCCGGCCCCGAGGATCGTGACCTGCTGCGGTTCCTGCTCCACGAGGACCAGGAGACGGCCCGGGCGGCATGGGCACGGTGGCGGCCGGGCTGGGATCCGGACACGCCGACCGCCGAGCAGTACCGGCTCTACCCGCTCCTCGCGGAGCGAATCGTCGAGTTCGGGATCGAAGAACCCCAGCTCGGCAAGCTCCAGGGAGTCCGGCGGCAGTACACCGTCCGCACCATGATCAACCTCGACCATCTCGAGGAGGTGTTGGCGACCCTCGAGGGTGCGGGCATCGAGGCGGTGGTGCTCAAGGGTGCCGCGCTGGTGTTGTCCGTCTACCGGAACAGCGGGCTGCGTCCCTTCCATGATCTGGACGTCCTGGTGGATCCCCGCCGGCACGACGAGGCGATCCGGCTCCTCGAGAGCGAGGGATGGTCCCGGGTGTACGACTACGATCCCGGCCTCTGGGACCATGCAGTGACCCTGCGGCGCGGCGGGATCGACCTGGATCTGCACCGCCGCTACAGCCGCGAACTGGTCATCCCGGGACACCTCGACCTCACGTGGGAGGTCACCCGGACCGAGATCGCACCGAGGACGCTGCGGTCCGGGCGGGCGGTCCGGATCCTGGCCCCGACCGACACGCTGCTCCACACCATCGCGCACGGCACGTTCGCGCGCGGGCCGGTCGCCCTGCGGTGGCTCGCCGATGCGAAGCGTGTCATCGCGGTGGGTCCCATCGACTGGGACCGGCTGGTGCTCCTGTCAGGGGCGTTCGAGGTGAGCCCAGTGATCCATGACGGTCTCGTCCTCCTGGGCGACATCACCGGATCGCCTGTTCCCGCCGAGCCCCTCGCGCGGCTGAGGGCCGCCCGCCTGCCGCGGGTGTCCCAGCGGCGTCTGGAGGCCTTTCACACCGTCCGGGAGACGGGCGGCCCGTTCGGTCGCCTGACGCGCGAGGTGGACCGTTACCTCGAGCTCACCCGGCACCTGCGCTGGAGCGAGGTCCTCGCGCGGGCCCCGAAATACGCCGTCGTCGACTTCTTCTGGCAGCCACGGGCGCGCCCCCGGCTGGAACACATTCTCCGGTCAGGGGGCCGGGCTCAGTGGCGGCGGCGCATCCAGGCACGGTAGGCGAGGTCCGCGACGCGCGGAGACACGAGGTAGGCCTCCGCCAGCAGCCTGAAGTGCAGCGGCTGGCGGGTGTGCCGCAGGTGCCTCACGGATTCCTTGAGGTGACGGTCGAACCGGCGCCGGAGGTCGTCGTCGCCCGAACTCACGACGGCACTGCGGAGGGCCAGTTGTTCGTCGAGCAGCGGACGGTAGCCGATGTTCCCCAGCCCCGCGCGTCGGAAGTACTCCGCCCTCTCCGTGAAGGCGACCAGCCGGTCCAGCCGCGACGCCGTGCCGTACTCGCTCGTCATCATGCTCCCGACGCGGTCCCGGTAGAAGTACAGGCGTTCCTCCGTGACCACCGTCCGCCGCGCACGGTGGAGCACCTGGTAGAGGATGAACTCGTCCTCGTGCCTCACCCCGAGGGGAAACCGGAACTGCTGGAGGAGCGCCCGGCGGAACAGTTTGGCCCACGGGACCGTCATGAGGGGGTAGTTCGGCCCCAGGAACTCGAGGAGCGCCGCCTCCGGAGTGAGCACGCTCACTCCGGCACCCTCCTCCGCTCGGGGGACCTCGCCGGGCGTCGCGTCGTCGGCAACGCGGGCGTAGTGACAGACGGCAGCGTCGGAGTCCGCACCCTCCAGGAGGGCGAGCATGCGCTCCACGAAGCGGGGGTCGAGCCAGTCATCGGCGTCCACCATCGTCACGCACCCGCCACCCGCTGCGGCCACCCCGGCGTTGCGGGCGGCAGACACCCCGCTGTTGGGCTGGTGCAGCACCCGCACCCGGTTGTCCTGCCCTGCGTAGGAGTCGCAGAGCTCGCCCGACCCGTCCGTGGAGCCGTCGTCGACGAGAATCGTCTCCAGGTCGGCGTGCGTCTGGGCCAGGATCGAGTCGACGCACGCCCCCAGGTACCGTCCGACGTTGTACACCGGGACGACGACGCTCACCATCTCACCCACGCGGGCGCCCCTTCCCGCCATCGCCCTCGGGGAGCCGCATCGTCAGGAGCCGGGTGGTGCGGGTCAGGACGAGGCGCTGGAGGGCGTCGAGCCCCTGCGACCTCTCGCTGACCAGGGCGATGAGCGGCGCCAGGTCGCGCGCCATGCGCTCCGTGCGGGACTCGTCGGACCAGAGCGCGTCCAGCCAGGTCGCCTCCACTCCGAACCGCTGCCGGGCGAACTCCCGATAGGAGGCCCGGAGGCGAGCGTCGCTGAAGGCCTTCGTGAGGAAGGGTGCGGCGCCGGAGGTCTGGCCCGCGTGGTGGCGGTAGGCGAGCGCGGGGCGCGCGGTCCGCACCATGCTGTAACCCGCCGCGAGGGCGCGGAGCCAGAGGTCGTGGTCCTCCGCCGGGACGGTCCGGTAGCCGCCGGCACCGACAACGGCGTCCCGCCGGGCCGCCATCGTCGGATTGCAGAGGAGGTTGTGGACCAGCAGGTGGAGGGGCATCGCCTGGGCGGTGATCGGGAGCGGCAGGCCGGGGCGCAGGCGCGGGTCCCCCTCCCGGAAGCTCACGATGGGGGAGAAGACGAAGTCCGCCCCCGTGCGGAGCGCCCGGAGCTGACGGCCGAAGCGGCCGGGGAGGCTGATGTCGTCGGCGTCCATGGTGGCGACGTAGTCGCTGTCGGTGATGTCGAGGAGGCGCTGGCGTGCCGCCCCGACCCCGGCGGAGGTCGGGTTGCGCACGAGCCGGAGCCGGGGGTCGGCGATCGGCTGGAGTGCCGCCTCGACGTCGTCGCTGGAGGCGTCGTCGAGGACCACGAGTTCAGCGTCCCGGGGAAGGGAGGACAGCGATGAGGTGACCGCGCGCCGGAGCGTGTGGGCCGAGTCCTTCACGGTGAGGTGGACGGAGATCAGCGGCATGAGGCGGCCAGACCCTCCCAGAACCGGGGGAGCGAACAGCGCTCCAGCGTCTCCGTCCGAGCGGCCGCCCCGAGCCTCCGCCGGAGCGCCTCGTCCCGCCAGAGCCGGGTGAGCGCCGCGCTCAGGGCCACCGGATCCCCGGGCGGGACCACGAGGGCGGTCTCGCCATCACGGACGTAATCCCTGGTGCCGTTCACCGCGCTCGCGACCACCGCCTTCCCCATCGCCATGGCGTCGAGGAGCACGAGCGGCCCGGACGGCAGGTCGGTGTCCACCAGGGCGACCGCCACCACGCGCGCCCGCGCTGTCAGCGTCCTGCCGAGGTCGGGTGGGGGCATCTCGATGACCTCGATCCGTCCCACGGCCCCCTCCGGAATGGTGAGAGGTCGGCCGGGCGCGAGCGTGGCCGGCAACCCGGCACGGTCCAGGGCGGAGAGCAGGCACGCCCAGTCGCGGTGCGCCCACCCGGCGGAGTAGACGTAGTCCTCCTCCACGCCGGGATCCGGAAGCTGGTCGGCGCGCACCGGCCAGGGGAGGAAGGAGACCTTGTGCTCCGGCACTCCGAAGCGGGAGCGCAGCATCGCGGCATCACCGGACCGGATCACCAGGAAGCGATCGACCGGGATGACCATCGCCCGGGCGATCCGCGGTGGAAGCTGGGCGCGCGGCGCGAGGAAGTCGAAGACCACGACCCGGGTGTGGCGCGACCGCAGCTTGACGAGTGCTGCGACGAGGCTCGCCTCGATTCCCACGGTCGAGAGCACGACGCAGTCGTGCGCGGCGGAGTGGCGGGCCACAGTGAGGGCCTCACGCAGCATCCGGAGCCGGGCGCGCCACGGTGGCATGCCCCAGTCCGAGGCGCGCCGCACCACCTGGAACGAGGCCCCGTCCACCGTGGGGGGAGGCTCACCGAAGGCCCACGTCCACGGAGCCGACAGCAGGACCCGGGTCACCAGCTTTCCCTTCATCGTGACCCGGCCAGCCTACTGGATGGTCGGGGAGAGGCAGCGTGCCGGTCCACGTGGCCCCGCGCGCGCGTCATGACGCCGGGCGGGTGGCCGCGATCGCTGTGGTGACGCGCGCGCAGCACCCGGCGTCCCGCACGGGGAAGATCGACTGAACCCGCTGGAGATGAGGCGCCTCCATGGTGAAGCCGCGCTCCGAAGCCGCACTCACCGCCGCGATCACGTCGTCGGGGCTCTCCGCCAGCGGCCCGAGGCCGTCACGCTCGCAGGCGAACCAGCCGGGCTGCCCGGGACGGGCGCCTCCCTCCGGCACGGTCCGGGCAAGCCGGACATGCACCACGGGCCGCTCGATGTAGCCGAACTCGAGGGCGAGCGACGGGTCGTCCGTGATCACCACGGCAGTGCGGGCGGCCACCCGCTGCACATCATCGTCACGCGTGACAAGGCTCCCGGTCAGGCACGCGTCCACCATGTCGGGGGTCCACCCGGGAGGGGCCAGGCACGCAATCCGCAGGTCGTGGCGGTTCGCCACGTCGGCCAGCCCCGGCGAACGGACCAGACTCTCCCATTCACCCACCCCGGTGGCCTGCCCCCCGCTCCGCGTTCCCGGCGCGGACGAGCGGGACCCCTGCCAGGCGGGAGCGACGAGCAGGAGGTCGCGGTCCGTGGGGCTGACGGCGTCGCCGAGGCGGCGCAGGCGGTCGAGGCGGGGCATCCCCGTCAGGCGTACCTCCTTCCACGTCAGGAGGTAGGGACTGCCGTCGGCCGTGATGGCGTCAGCCTCGCGCGGTGACGATGTGATGTGGAGGTCGATCGGAGCGGCGTTGAGCCGCAGCGATTCATCGTCCGTCATGATCGCGCGGCCCAGGTGCGTGAACCGGACGGGCTCGGCGCGCCAGCGGGTGATGCGCCGGGGGGTGGTCGCGTCGGGCCGGGAGGAGACGAGGTGCGCGCAGGTGAGCAACAGTGCGATCCAGGCGGCGCTGCCGTGGGCCACCAGCCGGTCACCGAAACCGTCCCTCTCGAGCCGATCCCAGTCGGGCGAGCCCCGGTCCAGCACGAACCAGGCGTTGATGTCCGGCCGGTGGAGCCGGAGGTGGCGGAACAGGTGTTCCGCGTTGTCACGGGCGCCGTGGACACGGTCCATGAGCAGCCAGGCGTCGGCGAAGTGATGCGGCGCCCGGGAGGCGAGCCCCACCATCCGTTGGGCGGACGCCACCGCCCCGGACCGCACAGCGGAACGCAGCGATGCCGCCGTGGGCGCAGCGGTGGCGTCGTGGAGGGCGACGCCGTCCCCATCAAGGACGACCCTGATGCGCTCGCCAGCCGGGAACCACGCGATGCGCCTCGTGAGGAGGTGCTCCCCGAACCATCGCAGGGACTGGGTCTTGCCGTGGGCGATGTCGACCGGTTCATCGCCGACCGTGATGGACTCGGTGGGCCGTCGGCCCTTGAAGAGGTACACCAGGCGGTCGAGTCCCGCGTCCCTGTCGCGGCGGTCAATGACCGCGTCCCGGGCATGCCAGTCCGCATCGTCGTTCAGGCGCAGCAGCACGTCCCGCGCCACCCGCGAGAGTTGCGGAACGGGAAACGCCTCGATCACGTCGTCGTCAAGGTGGGTGCGAACCTCGCGAATCGCGCGCACGTAGCCGGCTCCCACCTCCCCGACGGCGGCCGACGGCTCGAGGCGCTCGGCGCTGGCGAACTGCCAGGTCATGGAGTAGAGGATCATGTCCTGCAACCACCGCGGCACGTGCCCCGCAACAGCAGTCGCCTCCGAGAGGCACGGGAGGTAGCCGAAACGGGGGACGGTGGTGAAGGCCCGTGGGTCGAGGTGCTTCCCCTGGGACAACGAGGACGAGTCGGCGCGCTGCCGGTAGAGATAGCGGGCGTCTGCCACGAACCCGATCCGGGAGCCGGCGTGCAGCAGGAAGCGGGCGGTGAAGTGGGTGTCCTCGAAGTGAGGGCGGATCCGGGTGTCGAAGTGCAGGTCCAGTTCCCGGACGGTGGAGGTCGGGAAGAAGGCGCAGCTGACCGGGGTGTGGAAGAAGTGGGGCATCACCTCCAGGTCGATGACCCGCGAACCGCCTTCGAAGCGGTAGCGGAGAGGGTGTTCGTCCCGGAGCCTGCCGGTGGCGTCGTCGAGGTAGACCATGCGGGTGGCCAGCATCGCGCAGTCCGGGCCCGTGTCGAGGAAGCGGGTGACAGCCTCGAGGTAGCGGCGGTCGAGCACGTCGTCGGGATCGACGAAGCCCACCCAGGTTGCGGTGACGTGGTCGAGTCCGGTGTTGCGCGCCGCCGCAACCCCCCCCGTTTTCCTGGGAGACCACGGTGACGAGCTCCGGGCTGCGCGCTGCCCAGGCGCGCAGGATGGCGGGCGAGTCATCCGTACTGCCGTCGTCGACGGCGATGACCTCGAGATCGCCTGTGCCGACGCTCTGCCGCTGGATGGAGTCGATCAGGTCCGGGAGGTAGGGCACGACGTTGTACACCGGGATCACGAGCGCCAGGCGCTTCGGAGGTCCGGGCATGATTCGCACTCCTCGGGGTCACGGTGCGGTAGCGACGTCGGTGGGGACGAGCATAGGCCGGGCCAGCCCACCGGCGGACGGGCGGTCCGCACAGCGTGTTTTTGCCACGACCCCCCACCCCTGCCCACAGTAGGGGGGTGGCACCGTTCGACCACGTCCTGCTCACCCGCTTCAGCGCGGTGTTCGACGGCGCCGCGCC
>JALHDK010000362.1 GCA_022838965.1 Actinomycetales bacterium
GGCAGCGCTCCTGCGGCGACAGGGACCGAAGGCCGTTGCGCTCAAGGCCGCGGCCCGTGGATCTTTCGTCGCCGACGGTGCCGGCGCCGTGGCTGTGCCCTCATTCCCCGTGGAGGCCGTTGACTCCACCGCCGCAGGGGATGCCTACACGGCGGGGCTGGCCGTCGCGCTCTGCGAAGGGGCGAGTCTGGTCGAGGCGGCACGGTTCGGGAACGCCTGTGGCGCCCTGGCGGCCACTCGCATGGGCGCTCAGCCCTCCATGCCCACTCGGGCCGAGGTGGAGAAGCTGCTTGGCTAGTCCGCCGTGAGGGTCACGCGGACCAGCCGACCACCGCTCGCGCCGTCGGAGAAGACCACTGCCCCCGCGGCGCCCGCAAGTTGGGTGATGCCCTGGCCCGTCGCCACGAGCGACTCGCCGGCAGCACAGGCCTCGTAGACGGCCGACTCGGTGGCGTAGAGGAGCCGATCGCCGGCCACGGCTACGGCCACCACTCCCGAGCGCGAGCTCAGGGTGCGGCCATCCCCCACAACCCCACGGGTACCCGCTGCGATGGTGTGTGAGCCGCCGGCGGCCACGTCGACGAGGCTGCCGATGGCCTTGTTCATCGCGACCGCTCCGCCGCCCTGGCGGGACATGCGGGCCAGCTCAGCTCGGTTCCTGTGCGCGAAGACAACATGGGACTCTGTGGCGGCGAGCAGTTCCGGGCCCTCCGCGGCGCCGAGGAACCGCAGGAACTGGGGCGGCGCCACGGGACCATCCCCAGCGCCTCCGGGCGCCGACAGCCCCACAGAGGCGATCCCGGCGCCATCGGCTCGCGCGTAGCAGAGGACACTGCCCACGCTGCAGACCCACGGACCCACCTCTCCCTGGAAGCCCTTGCTCACAAGCTCCGGCGCCCTGCCTGGCGTGGCGAGGTAGGCATTACCATCGGAGGAGTTCGCGTAGACGCAGCCACCTGGCACGGGTGCGAGGCTCTCCGCGCCGACGATGCCGGTGGCGAGGCTGGAGGCAGCCCCACCGGCAACGGGGACCGAACGCAGGACTTGGCTCGCAGGTGGCCCCATCAGGGCGTAGACGGAGGCGTCGCCGATCTCCAGGGCCGAGACCGCACCGATGCCCGTCGCCAAGACGACGCTTTCGTTAGGGGGCTCGAGTCCCTCGCCCGGAGAGGCGGGGAGGCCGGCGCAGCTTGCGCAGATGACGACAGAGGCCAGTGCTAGGAGACCGATAGTCCATCGCCACGCCACTTTGGGTTCCTCCTAGGCAGAGTTGCAGGAGCTCAGAGAACAGCGGCGCCCGTCAAGAGCCCGGGCGCCGCCATGATACCGGTCTGGATGAGGCTGGAACTAGCCCTCGGGAACGACCTGCCACGTTCCGCCCACGATGTACTTGCCATCCTTCGCGACAAGGAGGTCGCGGACTTCCTTGAGCCCCAGTCCGCGGCGCAGGGTGTCCTCCGCCTGGCCGCCACCACTCACGGCAACCTCGAGAAGCGGATCGCTGCTGCC
>JALHDK010000363.1 GCA_022838965.1 Actinomycetales bacterium
GCACGAACGGGGGGCGCACCGTGGCCGCGGGGAAGCCCGTCTCGGCGTGGAGGCGGAAGAGGGCGCGTTCCGCCCCGGCCTTGTTGCGGGCGTACGAGTTCGGGGTGTCGTCCGGAGCGAGCGGATCCTCTTCGCGGAGGTCGAGCCCGCTGCCGTAGGCGGAGATCGACGAGACGAAGACGTAACGGGTGAGTGGCCCGGCGGCGGCGGCCCGGGCGGCCGCTTCGACCTGCGCCGGAGTCGTCCCGCGCTGCCAGTCGTAGGCGAGGTCGATCACCCCGGTGAACTCGCCGGTGCCGAGGAACCGGGCGACCCGGGGCAGGTCGGCGCGATCGGCCTGGAGGTTTTCGACCCGCGGATCGAGGTCATGATGGTCCCGCCGGTGGAGGATCGCGACCTCGTGGCCGCGCGCGAGGAGCCGGGCGACCACCTCCCGGCCCATGAACTGGGTACCGCCGATCACGAGGGTGCGCATCGGAAAAGTATAGCGACCGGCGGCAAGGGGGGCGTGACGCGGCCCGGCCGCCTGTGATGGGATGCGGCGCATGGGCGACGCCGGCGGCCCCTTCCGGGGGCGGCTCCGCCGCGAGCAGCGGACCTTCGAGGCGATGCTCGCGCTCTACTGCCGCGATCTCCACGGCGGACGCCGAGGGGCGCTCTGCCCGGAGTGCGACGAGCTCGGTGCCTACGCCCGGGAGCGGCTCGCCCGCTGCCCGTTCGGTCCCGCGAAGCCGACCTGCAAGCTCTGTCCCGTCCACTGCTATCGCCCCGCGATGCGGGAACGGGTGCGTGCCATGATGCGCCACGCCGGGCCGCGGATGCTGCTGCACCGGCCGGTGCTGGCTCTCTTCCACCTCCTGCTCGACGGCCGCCGAACGGCGCCGGCGCTGCCGCGCCGTCGCGACGGGGCCGCCAGCACCCCGCGGGTGCTCCCCTCCGACTGAGAGCGCGGAACCGGAGCCCCGCAGATCGGGAGCTCGAGACGATGATTCGGATTCAGCGGTTCGCTCATCTCCTGCCGGGGCTCACCCTCCTGCTCGCGGCCCTGCTTGCTCCGGCGCCCGCCACGGCCACGATCGCCGGCGAGGCCCTCTGGCTGCGCACGCCGGCGATCTCCCCCGACGGGCAGAGCGTGGTCTTCAGCTACCGGGGGGACCTCTGGCGGGTGCCGGCCGCGGGTGGTGCCGCGACCCCGCTGACCGTCTCCGCGGCGTACGAGACCGCGCCGGTCTGGTCGCCGGACGGGACGCAGATCGCCTTCGCCTCCGACCGGTACGGCGACTTCGACCTCTTCGTCATGCCCGCGACCGGGGGAGAGGCGACCCGGCTCACCTTCCACTCCGCCGACGACCTGCCGACGAGCTTCACCCCGGATGGCCGTGCCGTGCTCTTCTCCTCCGCGCGGCTCGACAGCGCCACGAACGTGCAGTTTCCTACCCCCGCCCAGCCGGAGCTCTACCGTGTCGAGCTCGCGGGTGGAATGCCAGAGCAGGTGCTCTCGACCCC
>JALHDK010000364.1 GCA_022838965.1 Actinomycetales bacterium
CTCCGCCGGCATCGCGCCCAGCGCCCCGGTCCCCGTGAAGATGACCGACCCGGCCATCGTCTCGGCCTCGAACGGCGCATAGGTCTCCAGGAAGTAGGGCAGGTTCCGCCCCACCCAATCGCCCTGCAGCGACGTGGCGACCAGCGGCGCGCCACAGAGCCCCGCGGCAGCACGGTCCAGCGTGTAGACGCCCTGGCGGCACTCGCCGCGGAATTCGTTCCGCCATGAGAGCACCGGTGATTCCAGGGCCACGTCCGGCGCCTGCGCCAGGCGCACGTTGCCACCCGTCTCATCCGTATGGTAGACGTAGGCGTCCTCGCCCACGGCCAGCGTCACGATGTAGCCCGGCGTCATCGCCGCGAGGCAGCTTTCGGCTGGGCCGCCCAGGCCCAGGCAGGAGTCGGTGAACTCCGTGGGCTCGCTGCTCACGATCTCGATGTCTTGCGTGCCCAGCACCTGCGCCAGCACGAAGCGCGCACCCTCTGCCGCCGCCGGCACATCCACCGTCCCATCCACCTTCACGAAGGTGAAGGAGCCCATCACGTGCTCGTAGAGCCGGTCCATGTCGGCAGCGGCCTCCCCGTACTCCTCGCCAACGGGCGAGAAGACCAGGTGCACGATGCGATCGTTCTGCACGGCGACCACGTGCCGGTCGGCCCGCTGCCCGGGCAGTCCCGTGATCTCGATCGCGCGCACGCCGCCCAGGAGCGCCTCAGCCTTGTCGATCACGGCACCGACCGGCAGCTCCTCGGGCGGGAAGAGCGCCTCGATGGCCTGCTCGAGCGTCCGCCCCTCCGCCGGCTGCGACGCCTGGATGTTCACGAAGCCCGAGAGCGGCTCAGGGTCCCCGGCGTAGTTCGGCCCACTGATCACGACCACGTTGGCCTCAGGCTCGGTCACCGTGAACTCCGCCGGGTAGCGCAGGCAATAGCCCGCCCCAGGCGCCGTGAAAACGGCCTCGCCCGCGCCCACAAACGCCTCGCAGGGCGAGACGTCGATCCCGGGGTCCTCCGCCGGGACGTTGTCCACATCCAGCACAAAGCTGGCCATCGTCCCATTCACGTCCACCGTGTAGGTCCCAGCCTCGAGCCCCAACACATCGAGCGGGATCCCAATCTCGAACGGCACCAGCGCCTGCGTGCACATCGCCGCCGCCTCGCGCGTCGTCGGCAGCGTCACCACGAAGGTCGAGCCCTCGCGCGCAACACGGGCTTCGCCCAGCTCCGTGCAGCCGTCGTTCAGGTTGCCCCGAACCAACACGCGCACCTGGACCGGAAACGACTCCAGGATCAGCACATCGACCCCGTCCACCATCGCCGTGCCCGACACGGTCTCGCCAGGCGACTCGCCCGGGATCTCTTCGACCACGGCGGTGGGCGCCTCGCCCTCCGAGCCCACGATGATGCGGTTACACCCGCTCAGCGCAATCACCAAGACCAGCCCCAACACCATCCACCACGTTATCTTCCTCATCGCTACCTCGAAGCTCCTCTCTTATTCACGCC
>JALHDK010000365.1 GCA_022838965.1 Actinomycetales bacterium
TACCGGCCCCCCCTGGTCCCCCAGCAGTTCGACCCCGCCAGCTACCCGACGGAGGACCGGGCATGCAACCTCGCCCTGGACTGGGTGCAAGTGTCGACGCCAGACATCGCCGAGGCCGCCACTCAGCCCGTCGGCGTCCGCCAGGGCCTTCAAGTTCGCGCCGAGTCCGGCGCCCTCCGGGGGCTGCCCTCCTGGACGGACACGGGCGCCGACCGCGACCCGCTGGGTGATGCCGGCGAGGTCCTCTCGCGCGCCGTCGACGACGGGATCCCCCGCGACGTTCGGGTCGCCTGGGGCGACGGCGCCATCGTCTACGTGAACGGCAGCCTCGCGGGGTGTGACAGCGCCCCCTACCGTCGCGGCTGGCTCCCTGCCGTCACGGGCCTGACCGGGGAGCCCCTCGCCCGCGGCGAAGGCTGCATCGGCGTGACCCTGCGGATGGGCGACACGCGGATCATCCCCCTTCTCAACGACGAGGCCCCGACTCAGCGCCGGGAGATCGAGGCCCTCGTGCGCGTGCCCGCGGGCCTGTCAGCGACGGCGCGAGCGATCCGACGCGACGGGTCCGCGGATCGGACGGTCCCCCTCACCCGGTGGGGCCCCCTCTACCGGCTCAGCGACGCCATCGAGACCTTCGGCCTCTACGAGGTGTGCCCGGGGCCCTTGGCGATCGAGCCCGAGCCCCTCGAACTCGTCGCCGGCGCAACCCGGCCTTGGCGCATCGGCCTGCGCAACCCCACGCGGGCCGACATGGACGCCGAGGTGTCCCTGCGCTCCATCGTCCCCACGCTGGCCGCGCCGAGCGTGCGCGTCACCGTGCCCGCCCGGTCCGCGGCCCGGGTGGATCTCATGGTCCACGCGCGCGAGGACATCGACTGGGGACACAAGACCGTCGTGCTGCGAGTCCTGACCGGGGACTCCGACGCCCGCACCGTGCGGACCATCACGGTGAGGCCCTTGCCTGACATCGTCAGCCCGGCGGTGCCCGAGCCCGCGACTCCGGGCAACGCCGTCCCCATCTGCCTCCTCGACAACCCCCTCCTGGCGCCGGCCCCGGCGGAGAACGTCACGGTCACCATCGGCGGCCAAGTCACCACCGCGCCCCTCCTCCGGCCGGGCGAGCGGCTCCTCGCGACCGTGGGCGAGTACCCTCTCCTCGCCGCCGCCACCACCGGCTTGGGGGCGGCTCGGACGCGGGTCGAGACCGTCCGCTACGAGTGCATGGGCGTCCCCCTGGAGGGACGGATCGCCGTTCGAGCCGTGATCGAACCCCAAGCGGCTACCCCTCTCGGGGCCCGATGGAAGATCGTGGCTTATGACCACGAGCAGCGGGACCACGCCCCCGTCTGCCTGGCCCTGGACCTCCCCGGCGTGCCCGCGGACCACCGCGGCGGCGCCCTGCGTGACGCGGGCTCGTCCGTCGTGCCGCACCTCTGGGTCGGCGACACCCTCTACGCCCTAACGACGATCCCCGGCGGCGCGGGCCGCTGCCTCTACCTCTGCGA
>JALHDK010000366.1 GCA_022838965.1 Actinomycetales bacterium
CGAAGGCATCGGTAGGGGAGACGGACGCCGCGGTGGCGTGGCTGGAGCGGGCGGAGGCGCTCAGTGGCGCGCCTCTGCCCGAGCTGCGGCGGTACATCGACGGCTTCGCCAAGGCCGGCGCCGGCGCGAAGACAGGCGAATGAGATCATAATCGCCATGCAACCAAAAGAGGAGTTGCCCCGTCCGACTAGTGTAATAGTGAAGATGTAGTACTCTAACGACGAATCAGCAGTGCCGTTCCTTGTCCAAGCGATGGGTTGAGGTGGGCACAATGTCAGAACCTCGGTGGGTTCGGTTCGAGTCGCCCTCTTGGCGTGGGCCGGGGCGGTGGGTGTCCTGCGCGAGCCTGGGTTCGGAAGTGACACCACTCGGTCTTTGGAGTGAGGCGCCACTCTCGGTCCTGAGTGGCGACTGATCATGAGCACGACGAGCACATGACCGCGAAGGAGCCAGCGACATGAGAGAACGTGCTACGCCGTTCGGCGCACTACTGATGTGTCTCGCCATCTGCGCTGCGCCGGCCCTGTGTGCCGATGAGGTCGCATCCGCCCTGGAGGCGGCCCTCGAGGCTTCGGGCGTCCCCCCTGGCCTCGCCGCCGTGCTCTCCCCCGACAGCGCCGCCGCGCTGACGGAGAAGCTGGCGTTGGCAGAGCCGGGCGAATGGGAGCGAGCGGCCGCCGACGCCGGCCTTGCCGTCGAGAGCCACGGAGACGCGCGCTTCATCGTGGACCCGGGCGTACGGACGATCCACGAAGCGCCACCTCTTACCCGAGAGCCACACGGCCCCTTGGCGGATACCTTGACGGTTCTCCACTCCATGCCCGCCCCCGCGCGCATCGCGGCCGCCCAGGGAGCCTGGGTGCCGCTGGCGTCAATGGGGGCTGAGGGGGACGCCGCCCTCAAGCGGCTTCCGAAGGCGCCGTGGGCCGGGCCTCCGGAGGCGCCTCGGGAGACTCTGTACGCGGCGCTGTCCGTGTCGGCGGAGTACGTCCTCGAGGATCCACTGCAGCCCGGCCAACCCATCAAACGCGCCTTACTGAACCCTCTCTTCCGCCGGAGAGTGAGCAAGTGGTTGGTTCGCCTGCCCCTGGGGCCCGATCCCGCCCTTGCGGCTTGCACCCATCCGGCGTATCTCCCCGATGTCTCCGCCCCCGATGTGCTGGGCCGGCTTCACTCCCCGGAGCTGGTGGCGGGCGGGCCCCACGCCCCGTCCGCCGCCGTGGATGCGGTAGCGTCCCTGATGGCCGAGAGGCACGGACCCGGCGCCCCTCGAGTCATGCGGTTCTCGGGTTTGGTCGCCATCCCTGATGGCGGAGCCGAGTTGGGCCGCGCCGTGGCCGTCGATGCGGCGCTTCGTGAGTGGCTGCTGGTCCTGCCGGAGAGCCCGGACTGGGTCACCCTTATCAACCAGCTCGCGTGGGTCACCGGCCTCGATTGGAGGACCGTGGGCGATGTCCTGTTCCTGAGCCAGATGAGCGACCCAGTGACGCCACCGGAGCTTG
>JALHDK010000367.1 GCA_022838965.1 Actinomycetales bacterium
CGAGGACGACGGGGTATTTGGATGTGTTGTGGCCGGAGTTGTACGCCGGCCTGGACGACCATCAGCGTGACGGTGTGGTGTGGGCGCTCGTTGTCCGCCGCGCCCACGGACTGACGGTGACCCGGGACGTGGTGGTCGAACTGACCGCGCGGGCCCGGTGTTCACGCCGGGTGGCAGTGGCATGAGCGCGGCGACGGGAGCGACGTCGCCGTCGTTCGTGGAGCGGTGGCCGGAGCTGTTCGAGGGGCTCGGGGAGCGTGAGGTCGCCGCGACGGTCCGCGCGCTGTCCTCGATGGGGGAGGGCGGCTGGGAGGTCGGCTTTGAGGAGGTCAAGGCCCTGACCGACGTCTCCCGCGGCGCCCTGTCCCGGGACGGGTACGTGGAGTGGGCCCGCGCCCGGGCCCACACCCTGGCCACCGGGGAAAGCTGACGACGGTGACCGCCGAGGGGTCCTGGTCGGACTACACGTACGACCCGCCGTTCGAGATCACCCTGGTGAACTTGCCGGGGATCCGGGATGCGCAGGCGTTGGCCCTGGTGGAGAAGTTCACCGTCGCGCTGCGGGTCCGTGACCTGCGCGCCGGCGACCTCACCTATCCGGCCTACGGGGACGTGGAGTCGATCCGCAATTTGCATCTGGCCCTCTACCAGGATCTCTACGGCCACGCGGGGGAGTTGCGGACTGTCGAGGTCGGGGTCGAGCACGCCGACCGGGTCGCCCCCGTTGCGGAGATCCGCCCTGTCCTCGAGGCGGCCTGCGCGTTGGCGAACGACCCGGCCTGGCACCGCATGGACCCGGAAGACTTCGCCTGGCGCGCCGCCGAGATCCACGCGCTGCTGGAGTACGCCCACCCCTTCGTGATCGGCAACGGTGTCACCGCGCGGGAGTTCCTCGCCGATGTGGCTTCTGTCGGTCCGTACAGCTTGGACGTGGAGGCGATGGGGTGGCCGTCGGGGCCGTTGGCGGTCTCGGCGGTGACCCACGACCCGGACGGGACGTATCGCGCGCACCCGGGGCCGGGGGTCGCGTTGGCGATCCACCGCAGCCTCTCCGTCGACGGGGAGGCGTTGCAGGCGGGCCGGGACCGGGCCGAGGCGTCGGCGACGCGGGACGCGCTCGCCGCCGTCGGCGACCCTGGCTCGCAGCAGGTGTTCGCGGACCGGCGGGCGGTGGAGGACCAGTGGTGGCGCGACCGGGTCTGGACCAAGCAGGGCCGCACCCCGACCGGACTCGGACGATGAACGCCCCCAATGCGGTGATTGCTGTGAATGCTGTGAATGCGGTGATTGATAGCAATCACAACAATCACGACTTGGCGATCCTAGGCGACGGCGTGGTGGGCGCTGAGGGCCGCTGGGACAACCTCGGCGCCGGCAAGGGGTCCTGGTGGGGTGGTTCCGGTGCGCTGAGCGGCCCTGAGAGGGCGAAACGGTCCCGAAACGGGACGAATTCCGGTCGCGCCGGGGGCGTGGTCGGCAGGGGGGAGCAGACGTATGGT
>JALHDK010000368.1 GCA_022838965.1 Actinomycetales bacterium
GGATGCGCCGCTCCGTCATGGTCTGCGCGAGTTCGCGGAGGTCATCCTCCATCCCGCACCAGACGAGCCGGGTCGACATGATCGCGCTCACCGGGTCGGAGAGATCCTGCGAGACAACCAGCCTGCGGACCACGTCGCGCTCCGAGACGATCCCGACCACCTCCTCGCCGTCCACGACCACGGCGGCTCCGATCCGGTTCGCTTCGAGGATCCCGACCAGCTCGGCGATCGAGGCCGTGGGGGACACCGTGACGACCGACGCGCCCTTCTTGCGGATGATGTCAGCGACTCGCATGGGTGGAAGGTAGCATCCCGGGGGCCTTCACGGGAGACCCGCGTCCGGATCGCAGGCGCGGGCCGGGACGCCGCCCCCCGCCCACCTAGAATTGGCCCGGACCGAGAGAAAGGCACGCCGTGTCCGAGCAGATCTCGCCCCTGGACCAGGAGGCGATCGACGAGGCGGTCTCCCGCGCGCTGGCCGCCATCGCCGCCGCGCCCACCCTCCCGGCGCTCAAGGAGGTCAGGCTGGCGCACACCGGGGACCGCGCACCCCTGACCCTCGCGAACCGGGCCATCGGCGGCCTGGCCCCGGGGGACAAGGCCACCGCGGGCCGGAACCTCGGCCTCGCCCGCTCCCGGATCGCCGCCGCCCTGGCGGAACGCACCACGGAGCTGGAAGCCGTTGCGGCACGCGCGATCCTGCGTGACGAGGCCGTCGACGTCACCACCCCGGTGGACCGGCACCCCCTGGGGTCGCGCCACCCGCTGAGCGCGCTCATCGATGACATCTCCGACTTCTTCACCTCCATGGGGTGGGAGATCGCCGAGGGACCCGAGCTCGAACACGAGTGGTTCAACTTCGACGCCCTCAACTTCGGCCCCGACCATCCGGCCCGGCAGATGCAGGACACCTTCTTCATCGACGACGGCGGCGCCGGGTCCCATCTCATCCTCCGCACCCACACGTCCCCCGTGCAGGCGAGGACCCTTCTCGAACGCGACCTGCCCGTCTACATCGCCTGCCCGGGCAAGGTGTTCCGCACCGACGCGCTGGATGCCACCCACACCCCGGTGTTCCACCAGGTCGAGGGCCTGGCCGTCGACCGGGGCATCACGATGGCCCACCTCAAGGGAACCCTCGACCACTTCGCACGCGCCATGTTCGGTCCCGAGGCACGGACGCGCCTGCGCCCCTCGTTCTTCCCCTTCACCGAACCCAGCGCGGAGATGGACCTGTGGTTCCCGCAGAAGAAGGGCGGCCCGGGGTGGATCGAGTGGGGCGGGTGCGGCATGGTCAACCCCAACGTGCTGCGGGCCTGCGGCATCGACCCGGCCGTCCACACTGGCTTCGCCTTCGGGATGGGCGTGGAGCGCACCCTCATGCTGCGGCACGGTATCGCCGACATGCGCGACATGGTGGAGGGCGACGTCCGCTTCTCCACCCAGTTCGGGACGACCTCACTCGGAAGGGGCGTGTGATGCCCTACGTACCAC
>JALHDK010000082.1 GCA_022838965.1 Actinomycetales bacterium
GTGTCCGCCTGGCCGTCGAGGGTGAGGGTGTGGCCGGCGGCCACGTTCATGGTCTGGAGGTAGAAGACGACGAAGCGGTCCTCGCCGTCGTCGGCGGGCGGGACGGGGTCGGTGCTCGTGGGCGGGACGTTGCCGCCGTACGCGCGGGTCTGGGAGCCGAGGTGGATGTAGCCGGCGCTGCCAAGCGTGGTGCCCATCGCGAGGCCGCTCGGGTCGCCGAACTGGACGGTGTCGGCGTCGGTGTTGCCCCAGATCTCGGTCAGGCGCGGCGGGCTGTTAGACCCGTTGACGAGGTAGCCCGCGGTGATGTCCCCGCGGAAGACCATGGTGGAGCCGTAGCCCGGGTCGAGGTTCTCCCAGTCGCCGTACACGTCGATCTCGGACGTGGCCCAGATCCGGCTGTTCTGGTGGGTGTCGATGTTGTCGCCCACCCGGAGGAGCACATTGCCGCTCGCCGGCATCGTGCCGGCTGCACCGACGTAGCCGTTGCCGATGGTGCGGGCCAGGTCGGCGCCGCTCTCGGCGAACCGCACCTGGCCCAGCTCCACGAGGTACAGGTGCTCGTCGAGGTCGGCGCTCTCGCGGACGGTGAGTCGGATGTTGCCGTTCTCGGCGTGGGCCATGACGAGGCGCAGGAACCCGTCGGTCTCGGTGAGGTGGATCGAGGTGGACGCCTCGAGGCCGACGTCGTCCGTGGCGAGCGCCCCCGCGATGGTGGAGTCGATCTCCAGGTCGTTGAGGCCGTCCGGGCTGCCGATGCTGCCGCCGTTCGCGTCGAGGTCGATGCTGCGGGCGCGGATGTTCCACTCGTCGTCGCCCGCACCGTCCTCGCGGGCGTCCACGATCGAGCCGTTGACGGTCCGCAGCGAGACGTGGGAGGTCGTTTCGATCGTGTCCACCTGCAGGGTGCCATCGGTCTCGTACAGGAAGATGCCGGCCGTGGACGCCGCGGTGACGTCGTGGGCGTTGAGGACGCCGATCGTCTCGCCGGTGCCGTTCTGGACGTCGACGTCGATCTCCAGCCAGTTCGTCGGCGCGCCGATTCCGCCGGTCACGCCGCCGAGGCCGGCGTACAGGGTGATGTTGACGCCGCGGACGTCGGTCTTGTGGACACCCGGCGCGGCCAGGGCGAACGCAGTGAACGGGTCGGGGGTCGTGAGGGACACGGCGTCGGCCTCGGCGTCGACGATGCTGGTCAGCGCCCAGAGGGTGATGTCACCGGCGGAGGAGGCGACGACGTCGACACGCAGGTCTCCCAGCCGCTCCTCGAGGTTGACGTAGCCGGTGGTGACCATGAGCACGGATCCGATGCCGTCGGCGTTCGCATCGGTGTCGACGATGCCGGTGTACGTCACGTCGCCGCTGGTCAGGTGCTGCAGCGCGATGCGGTCGCCCGCGGTGAGGTACGCCGTCCCGCCGGTGGGCCGGTCGCCGGGCTCGGGGTCGGTGAAGTCGTCCGCGGAAGCGGCGAACAGGTAGTGCGCCGTGACCGCAGTGGTGCCGGTGGCGCCGGAGCCGAGCTCGTACCATCCGGCTGTGCTGTCCGGGCGGAAGAACGCGCCGTAGTACTGGGGGCTGAACTGGGGGTACGTGCTGGAGACCCAACCCGCCTGCTTGTACACCCGGACGGTGCCGGTGGACGGGGGCGCGGTCCGGTCGTAGCTGTCACCGATCACCATGTCGATGTCGCCACCCGCGGTGATGGGGCCGAGCGCGATCACGAACGCGTCGGCGGCCCGGCGGGTCGCGTCCGCGGCCCGGTGGGAGGCCAGGTCGAGGACCACGTCGCCGGCGGCGTCGGCGGTGATCGCAATGGACCGCGTGATCGGGGTCTTGCCCTCCGTGTACGTGCCGGACGAGACGTGGCGGAGCGGGTCGCTGGCCGGAGGGACGCCGTCGTCGGTGTAGTCGGACTCGATCAGCTGGACGTTGATCGGCACGCGGCCCATGCCCACGGACGTGTGGGAGCCGATCGACCCGAGCGGCGCATCGAGGTCGAGGACGTTGGTGCGGATGAGCTGGTCCGTGCCGGCGGAGTTCTCGATGTCACCGCGCTCGGCGGTGATGATCGTGCTGCCGATGGGGTTGTCGATCACGCCGGCGAGGATGATGTCCCAGTCCGTGCCGCTGGCCTGGGCGGCGTGGATCGTGACCACCGTCTCCAGGTAGGTGTGGACGATCGCGAAGTCGAACGTCGCGAAATACGTGGGGCTGACGTTGGTCACGCGGAACGTGGCGTTGTCGTTGTTCGGCACCCACTGGACGTTGATGAGGATCTCGTTCGTGGCGGCCGCCTTCACCACCGCGATGTCATCGATGACGATGTCGTGCGCGGACTCGTTGACGATCGTGACGTACTCCCACGTCTCGAGGTAGTCGAAGATCGCCGCGTTGCCCCAGATCCGGCCCACCTCCGCGATGCCGATCGGACGGTCGGCCGTGAACACGGCACGCGAGGCGAAGTCGTTGACGATCGGATCGAGCACGATGGTCCCTGCGCCCACGGTGCCGCCGAGGACCAGCGGCGAGCCCTGCCCGTCGCGTCCGGTGATGTTCACGAGCTCGGTGATCCGTCCGGAGGCGTCGATGCGGAGGGACGGGTTCGGCTCGCCCGGGAACACGGTCGTCGACTCCCAGTCGATGTCCCGGTAGACGTGCTTGTCCTCGGAGCCGCCCTTGTTGCCGATGTCGATCCACGCGGCATCGCGGTCGCGGCGCCGGCTGATGGAGGGGGTGCCGCCGAGGGCGTTGACGAACAGGTTCGTTGTCGTGATGAGCGCGTTCTTCTCGCCGGTCACGAGCGCCGTCACGTCGACGTCGTAGGTGGCCCACGAGTCCGTGTCGGCGCCGGCGCACGAGCAGCTGGCGTCGGAGAAGCAGAACACGCTCAGCCGGCTGAGCTTCGCCTCGAAGGTGGTGTCCACCGCTGCGGTGAACCGTGCCAGGCTCTTGATGTCGACCCGGGTGATGCCCCGGACCTTGGCGTAGGCGAAGGCGTCGGAGTCCGCCCCCGCCGCGGTGGCATCGGTCTCCGCCTTGGCGCGCGCCGTGGCGGACGTCTCGGCGGTTGCCCGGATGGTGGCGGCCTCGACGACGGCAGTGGACCCGAACCGCACCGTGGTCTCGCTGTTGTTGAGGCCGAGGAACGAGCCCAACGTCTTGTTGTCGCGATCGTCGTTGGCGTTGGCGTTCGCTCCGAATCCCCCGATGTCCGACTTCGACTCGGCGTTGACGTCCGCTTCGGTGAGGGCCCGGACGAGCGCGGTGCCGGCGGCCACGAGGTGGCCGTTGATCTCGGTGACGGTCCGGTAGTTGGCGGTGGCCTTGGTCTTGGCGTGGCCGCCCGCGCCGAACCCGGCGGCGTTGGTGGAGGCGTACGCGTCGACGTCGCTCACGGTCCTGGCGCGCACCTCCAGCGTGCCGTGCGAGGTCACCAGCGCCCCGGCCTCCACCGTGAGCGTGCTGTTGTTCTGCCCGGAGGCCTCGGCGTAGGGGTTGCCGACGGCGATGGCGCCGACCCCGAGGCTGTCGATGGTGGAGTTGACGTCGATCCGGGAGTGCGTGAGCAGTTCGACCGTGCCACCCTCGAGGACCGCCCCGTTCTTGACGGTGAGGGTGGTGGTGACGGTCACCGACGTCCTGGCCGTGGAGTTCTCCACGCTGACCGCACCGCCCGACGACGACGCGGTGGTGGCCGTGACCTCGGCGTCGCCGGAGGTGGCGTCGCCGAGAGCGCTCAGGCCACTGAGGCCGGTGAAGGACCCGAGCGGGGTGGTGCCGGGAGCGGTGAGGTCATGGACCAGGGTGAAGGTACCGACTCCGGTCTTGGCTGTGAGGTCGATGCCCTCGTAGGTGAAGACGTGCCCGCTGCCGTTGACGGGGAGCCACCAGCCAAGGCCCGGCTTGATGCTCTGCCACCGTCGGACGTACGAGCCGGCCGCGTCGGTGGTTCCCAGGTCGACCACCGTGGACGCGCTGGTGGAGGCGCCCAGCTTGAAAGTGGTGGCGGTCGCCTCCGTCACGTAGTAGGTCTGGCCGTTCACCAATCCGACGATCGGGCTGTTCCAGATGCTCGCGATGGTGTGGAGGGCGCTCCCCTCCTCCTCGGGATAGATGCTGATGAAGAGCTGGTCGATGTAGTCCTCGTCACCCGCCTCCTCGCCCCCGGCGTCGAGCAGGCAGTAGGAGTAGGGGTAGTCGTCGCCGCGCGCATTGCAGATGTTGACGGCCAGCTTCAGGTGCGTGGAGTCGATCACGAAGGCGGTGTAGACCGTGCCCGGGGTCAGGCCCGTCAGCACGTGACTGCCGGCCTTGTCGTAGTACACCGCCTGGAAGGACGAGAACCCGTGCGCGGTGGCCGTCTCGATCGTCTGGTGGTCCGAGCCGATCGAGACGATCTCGATCCCCGCGGGCGCGTGGTAGACCACCGGGGTGTCGTTCGCGTAGCCGTGTGCCGTGGAGGTGGTGATGGTGTCTGTGGCGGCGTCCACCGCGCTCGACGTCGCGCTGCCGCCGGTCCCGGGGAGCCGCAGCTTGATCGAGTACGTGTCCACCACGAACACCTCGTACTGGGCCCCGGAGTCGAGCCCGGTGATGGTCCCGCCGGAGGCGTGGAAGCGGACGAGGTCCCCGGTGACGAAGGTGTGCGGCTTGGTGAACGTGATCGTGTCGGCGCTGAGGTTCACGTTGGCAGGCCCGAACAGGGCACCCAGGTACACCGAGTAGGCGTCCTTCCGGATGACGCTGTAGGCACGCCCGTTCTCCAGTCCACAGCACTCGCCCGTGTAGGTGATGACCTGGCCGGTGCTCAGCAGGTGCGCGAATGAGGTGGTGCTCCCGGCGACCGTGAAGGTGAGGTAGTTGCCGGTCGGTCCGTCACTGGCGTCGACGCTCTTGACTGTCCCGTCGCTGACGTTGGGGTTGAAGGTGACCGGGCTGTGCTGGGCCAGCAGCCTCAGCGTGCCACCCGCGCGGAGCAGGTTCGTGTTGTTGATGGTCACCGCGACCGTGGGCCTCGTGACGCCCCCCTCGACCTGCTGGGTCACGATGGCTTCCGAGGTGAAGCTGCTGACCGCGACGGCGGCGCCGCCCGCGCCGGACGCCAGCGAGTCCGCGTCGGACTCCTGGATGCCCTGGATCGTGATGTTCCCGTCCGCGTTGATCCACACCGCGCTCGTGCTGTCGCTCCCGATGTTCACGGCGAGCTCCGGGCTGGTGGTGGCCTTGGCGGTGCCACTGGTGACGGTGACCGCACCGCCGCCGGAGGTGCTCATCGTGGCGCGGCTGCTGGCCTCGCCGAGCGCGGAAGCCGTGAGCGCGCCGGACACGTTGATGACCGTGGTCAGGTCCCCGAGGGTGAGGAAGACGTTCGGGGTGGCTTCGGTGTCGGACGATCCGCTGCTCACGGAGACGAGCCCACCGCCCGTGCTGGCGACGGAGCCCACCGCCTCGGCGCGCTCGTAGGCCGTCACCTCGAGGTTGACGGCACCGGCGGTGGCGGTGGTGCCGATGTCCCCGAAGAAGGTCGCCGTCGTCGTGCCCGCGGCCGTGGGCCGCGTGCGGGCGGTGCTGACCCTCACCAGCCCGCCGCTGGAGCTGTTGATCGTGCCGACGGCGCGGACGTACGCGAGGCTGCTGAGCCGCACGGTCCCGGACGGCGCGGAGAAGGTCGAACCCGCAGCGGCCGTCACCGCTGTCGTCGGGTTCGCGGTGGCCGTGGCGTCGGAGGTCGAGACCGCCGCCAGTCCGGCGATGGCGAGGTTGTTCGAGTTCGCGCTCGTCAGGTACGTGGTGCGGGGGTCCGTCCCGGTGTGGTTGCCGGGCAGTGAGCGCGACGAGCCCGCTCGACCTCAGGGTGGTCAGCGAGGCGCCGGCGGCCACCTCGGCGGTGATGGTGGGAGCGTGGCTCGCCGTCGCCTCGGCTGCGGCGATGGTGACGCCGGCCGCTGCCTGGGCGCCGGAACCGGTGGCGTGGGTGGAGCCGATGAACTCGGCCAGCACGCTGATGTCCCCGGCGGTGGAGGTCAGCGCGGAGTGGTTCCCCACCCGGGCGAGCACCGTGGCGGACTGGGTCGCCAGCGAGCGCGTGCTGCCCCCACTGGCGGCGATCGAGAAGCTCGTGAGCTTCGGCGAGGTGACCACGGTCGAGGTGAGAGTCGCCGAGGCGGAGATGCCGGTGGTCCCGCTCACGGTCGTCGGGGTGTCGTCGGAGCCCGTCAGCCCCGCTCCCGGGCCGATCCAGACCGAGACCGCGCCGCTGTCCGTCGCGATGGCCTTGATGACGTTGGCGGACACGAGGCCGGCGATCGACGTGGTGCCGATGTCGGACCGGGCGGTGTGGGTGGCGGTCGCGGAGAGGGTGACAGATCCAGCGGTCACCTGCGCGGCGTCGTCGATCGCGCTCCGCGTCCGGGCCGTCACGAGGGACTTCGCCTCAAGCAGCTGAACGCTGACGCCCAGGGAGCCGGCGCCGCCGCTGATGGCCGGCGTGGCCTTCGACGTCCCGGTCGCCGTCACCGTGAGCGCTCCCGTGAGGGTCAGGATGGCACCGGAACCGACGATCGCCTCCGTGTCGTGACCCGCGGTGGCGGTGGTCTGGGACGAGCTGGACGAGGCGAATCCGCCGACACCCAGGTAGGTGACGATCGACGTCGCCTCCGTCTGCGAGGTGGCGGTCATGGTGACACTGGACGCGGTCACGGTGGCGCCGGCGCCGATCGCGGCCCGGGTGACGCCGCCGAGGTCGCCGGCCTGACCCACCGTCGCGAGCGCATCGTAGGTGCGACGGACACCAGCCCACCGTTAACGCCGCCCGCCTCGGCGACCGCGGCCGGACTGGTGAAGGACGTGGTCGCGATGAGGGTCAGGGCGCCCGCGGTCACCGTCGCGCCGGCGCCCACGGAGGCCTCGGTGATCCGGTCGTAGCGGGCGTCCGCCGAGAGGGTGGACACGCCCGCCAGCAGGCCGCCGACCCGGCCCTGGGCGGTGGCGTGGGCCTGGCCGGCGTCCTCGACCGCGGTGGCCGTCACGGTGCCGGCGGTGAGCGTGGTCCGCGGGCCGATGTAGGCTCGCGTGACCCCCTGCACGCGGGCCACCGGCAGGATGTTCGTGACGGTGATGCCGAAGCTGCCGCTGCCGCCGGTCGCGGTTGCGAGCGCCTCGGCCTCCGAGCGGGCGTCGAGGGTGACCGTCCCGGGGCCGCCGGCGGTCGTTCGGACGTCGACCGTGCCCGTGGACGTCGCGTCGCCGGCGTTGACCCCCAGGTAGGCCTCGACCACACTCGCCGTCGTCGCGGCAACCTCGATGCCCGTGCCGGAGCCCAGTCCGGTGACGCTGATGGCGGAGGCGTCGGCCTCGGCCCTGACCTGCGCGCTCGCGTCGATGTCGAGGCCGGCGGTCCGGACGGACGTGCCGGCGCCCGCGTAGGCCCGGGTCACGCCGCTCACCGAGGCAGTGGGCCGGATCACGGTCACGGTGGCGCCGACCGAGCCGCCGAGGATGGAGACCGCGAGGAGCGTGATGGTCGCGGTCGCGTCCAGGTCCACCCGGGTGGCGGTCGTGCCGGCGCTGACCACGAGGCTCGCAGCGGTGAGAGTGACGCCGTCCCGGACGAACGCGCGGGTGGTGCCCGAGACGGTGGCGGCGACGGTGATGTCGGTGAGGCCCACGCCGGCGATGGTGGTCGTGTCCCCGAGGACGGTGGCGGTCATCGTGGACTCGGCCGTCACGGTGACAGCGCCGGTGACGGTGATGGTGGGTGCGTCCGTGCCGACGACGTCCGCGTAGCCGGCGCCGATCCGCGCCTCGACCACGCCGTCCGCCGTGGCCTCCGCCGTCACGTCCACGCTGCCGAAGCCCCCGCCGCTGAGCGACGTGGACGCCGCGTCCGGGCGCTCCGTCGCGATCGCGCGAACGGTCAGGCTCGCCGCGCCGGTGACGTCCCCGTCGAGGGCCGCCGTGGTGGCGACGTCGGCCGTGGCGGCCGTGGCGGCCGAGCCGACGATGCCCAGTCCCGCGCCGCCAGCTTCGGTGAGGGCCTTCGGGGCCGACCAGGAGGTGGCGAACAGCGTGATCGCGTCGCGCGCGGCGAGCGTGCCACCGGACGCGGATGCCGTCACGCTGGCGACGTCGCTGGCGGTGGCGAAGGCGCCGCTGGACGCGATGAGCGCGCCGGACGAGGCGGCGGCGGTGGCGCGCACGCTGTGGTCCGCGCCGCCGGGGGCGTCGTTGGCCCCGGCGTCCGTGGCGTTGTAGCGCGCGGTGACCGTGATGCCGGCGCTGGTGCTGGTGACGGCGCCG
>JALHDK010000369.1 GCA_022838965.1 Actinomycetales bacterium
CGCGGAGGGTTCCCTCACGATTCCGCTCGGGGCCAGCATGCCGCTGCCGCCTCCCGGCAGCGGCTGGACCTCCACGCTGCGCATCCTCGAGACCGGCGAGCGGGCGACGACGCTCCGCGTGGAGCTCCTCGACGCCCTCGGCGAGCTGCTCGGGATCCGCTATCTCAGCCTGAACGCCGGGGGCCTCTCCGAGCGCGCTCTCGCCTCGCTCTTCCCCGGCCCCGTGGACGGGCTCGGCTGGCAGCTCTGGATCGAGATCGAGAGCGGCGGCCCGATCGTCGCCTGGCTGCTCTCCGAGCACGCGGATGGCGACGCGAGCCTCGCGCTCGGCCGGCCCTCTCCCTGAATCGCGCACCTCTCCGGCATCCCGCCGGAGGTGTTACAGTCCCCCGTCGCTCGGACCCGGACCGGCCGAGCGCTGTCACCGAGGACACGACGATGGCGACCAACGGCATACCGCGACGGTGGACGGTCGAGGATTCCCTCGATCTCTACAACATCCGCCTCTGGGGCAACGACCACTTCTCGGTCAACCCGAAAGGGAACATCCAGGTCCACCCGGAAGGGCCGGGCACGCCGGCGATCGACCTGCGGGCGCTCGTCGAGGAGACCCTCCAGCGCGGGATCGGCCTCCCCCTCCTGATCCGCTTCTCCGAGATCCTCGGCGCCCGGGTCCGCGAGCTCAACGAGGCGTTCCGCCGCGCGATGGAGGAGTACGAATACCAGGGCGTCTACCGCGGCGTCTTTCCGATCAAGGTGAACCAGGAACGCTACGTCGTCGAGAAGCTCGTCGAAGCGGGCCGCCCCTACCACTTCGGGCTCGAGGCGGGCTCGAAGCCGGAGCTGCTCGCGGTGATGGCGATGCTCGACGACGACGAGGCGCTGATCGTCTGCAACGGCTACAAGGACGAGGAGTACGTGGAGACCGCGCTCTTCGCCTCGAAGCTCGGGCGCAAGGTGATCCTCGTGGTCGAGAAGGCCTCGGAGCTCGAGCTGATCGCCTGCGTGGCCGAGCGGCTCGGGGTGCGCCCGCGCATCGGACTGCGGGCCCGGCTGACCTCGCGCGGCTCGGGGCACTGGGAGACCTCCGGCGGCGACCGCTCCAAGTTCGGGCTCGGCGCCCGCGATCTCTTCGAGGCGGTCGGCTTCCTGCGCGAACGCGGGCTGCTCGAGTCGCTCCAGCTCCTCCATTTCCATCTCGGCAGCCAGGTCTCCTCGATCCGCGCCGTCAAGGAGGCGGTGCGCGAAGCCGGCCGGATCTACGTCGAGCTCGTCAAGCTCGGCGCCCCGATGGGCTACCTCGACGTGGGCGGCGGGCTCGGCATCGACTACGACGGCTCGCAGACCAACTTTCCGTCGTCGATGAACTACACCCTGCAGGAGTACGTCAACGACGTCGTCTTCGGGGTGATGAGCCTCTGCGAACAGGCCTCGGTGGCGCATCCGACGCTGGTCTCCGAGTCGGGCCGGGCGCTCGTCGCCCACCACG
>JALHDK010000370.1 GCA_022838965.1 Actinomycetales bacterium
CTGCCCGAGGCGCTGCGCGCGTACATGGGCGGCGTGGAGCGGATCGGCTGAACCTGGCCGTCGTCCTGGTTGTCCCGGAGGCCCGCAGCGATGCGGGCCTCTGCGTTTTTGGGGCGAGCAGGGGGCGGGAAGGTCGCCCATACAGGACCGTTTGAGGCCTGATTTGTAAAATCAGGACAAAGGTGGTTGAATCTTGCCATTCGTTCCAGTTGTGGGATCAATCCATGCAGGACCTCAACGACCTCTACTACTTCGCGATGGTGGTGGACCATGGCGGTTTTGCCGCCGCCGAGCGTGCGCTGGGCATCCCCAAATCGCGCCTGAGCCGGCGCATCAGCCAGCTGGAAACCGACCTGGGCGTGCGCCTGCTGCAGCGCTCGACGCGCCGCTTCGCGACGGCTGCGCGGTCTCCCTCTTCCAGCCGGTCGGCGGCGGGTGATGGCGGGGGCTGGAACGGCCATGGCGGAATACAACTACATAGGCAAGCGGATCGCCAGGATCGACGCCCGGCCCAAGGTGGACGGGAGCCTCAAATATCCCTCGGATCATTACGAGAAGGGGATGATCTGGGGCAGGGTCCTAAGGGCGAAGCACCCGCAC
Organism: Actinomycetales bacterium; assembly: GCA_022838965.1. The sequence goes on from JALHDK010000370.1 coordinate 601, forward strand.
GCCCGTATCATCTCGATCGACACCTCGGCGGCGGAAAGGCTCCCCGGCGTCGTCGCGGTGCTCACGCACAAGGACGTGAAGGGAAGCAACCGCTTCGGGATAGAGCGGCAGGACCAGCCGGTCCTCTGCTCGGACCGAGTGCGCTACGTCGGCGACGCGGTCGCCCTCGTCGGCGCGGAGACGAAGGAGGCCGCCGAGCGTGCGCTCGGCCTGATCCAGGTCGAGTACGAGCCGTTGCCGCGGGTGGACGATCCGCGGGCGGCCCTCGCGAAGGGGGGGCCGTGGATCCACGAGGGGGGCAATATCATACACGAGCTCCATTTCGTCCGCGGCGATGTCGAGGCGGGCTTCGCAGGCGCGGATCTCGTCGTGGAGCGGACGTACCGGACCCAGATGATGGACCACGCCTTCCTGGAGACGGAGGCGGGGCTGGCCGTCGTCGACGGCGACGGGATGCTCACGATCCGCTCCTGCGGGCAGTACGCCTTCAGGGACGCCACCCAGATCGCCCGCGCCCTCGACTACCCCGAGGAGAAGATCCGGATGATCGAGCCGTTCACCGGGGGCGCCTTCGGGGGGAAGGACGAGGTGACCGTCCAGATACTCCTGGCCCTCCTGGCCCTGAAGACCCGCCGGCCGTCGAAGATATGGCTGAGCCGCGAGGAGCATTTCATAAGCTGCACCCACCGCCATCCGGTCGAGATCAGGATGAAGACCGGCGCCACGCGCGACGGCAAGCTCGTCGCGCACGAGGTCTGGGCCCTGCAGGACGGCGGGGCGTACGCGTCCCTGAGCGGCCCGGTTCTGTGCCTTGTGGTCGAGCATTGCTGCGGCCCGTACCTGATACCGAACCTGAAGGTGGACGGCTGGGCGGTCTA
>JALHDK010000083.1 GCA_022838965.1 Actinomycetales bacterium
GCTGCTCGCCGACCTCGTGGCCACGTCCACCGCCGTCGCCGCCACGCGCTCGCGCCTCGAGAAGCGCGCGCTGCTGGCGGCGGCGTTGCGCGCCGCGGAGCCCGGCGAGGTGGAGGTGGTGGCCACCTACCTCTCGGGCCGGATCCGGCAGCGCCGCACCGGTGTGGGGTGGCGGACGCTGGGCGCACTGCCGGCGGCGGCGGCGACGCCGTCGCTCACCGTCGCGGAGGTCGACGCCGCCCTCGCCCACATGGCCACCCTGGCCGGCCCGGGCTCGCAGGAGGCGCGCGCCGCCGCGGTGGCCGCCCTGTTCGGCCGAGCCACGGCGCGCGAACAGGAGCTGCTGCGCGGCCTGATGACCGGCGAACTCCGCCAGGGCGCGCTCGACTCCCTGCTCCTCGACGCCATCGCCGAGGCCGCCGCGGTGCCGCCGGCCACCGTCCGGCGGGCGGCCATGTTCAGCGCCCCCTCCGGGCCGATCGCCGCGGCTGCCCTCCGCGGCGGGGCGACGGCGCTCGCGGGTTCCCGCCTCGAGGTCGGGCGGCCGGTCCGGCCGATGCTGGCCGCCTCGGCCCCCGACGTGGCCGCCGCCCTGGCGGCGCTGCCGGGGGAGGTCGCCGTCGACGGCAAGATCGACGGCATCCGCATCCAGGTGCACAAAGCGGGCGACGACGTCGTCGTGTTCACCCGCTCCCTCGACGACATCACGGAGCGGGTGCCCGAGATCGTCGAAGCCGTGCGGGGACTCGACGCGGATGCGGCGGTCCTCGACGGCGAGGCGGTCGCGCTCAGCCCTGACGGTCGGCCGCGCCCGTTCCAGGAGACCGGCTCGCGCACCATGAGCCGCGACGCCGGCGCGCTGCGGGAGAACGTTCCCCTCACGGCCCTCTTTTTCGACGCCCTCCACCGGGACGGTGTGGACCTGATCGACGCCCCCGCTGGCGAGCGATTCGCCGCCCTCACGGAGGCAGTGCCGCCGGAGGCGCTGGTGCCGCGGCTGGTGACCGCGGAGCCGGAGGACGTGCACGCCTTCTTCGCCCACATGCTCGCCCGCGGCCACGAGGGCGTGGTGGTGAAGGACCTGTCGGCCCCGTACGACGCCGGCCGGCGCGGCGCCGCCTGGGTCAAGGTGAAGCCCCGGCACACCCTCGACCTGGTGGTGCTCGCAGTGGAGTGGGGGAGCGGCCGTCGAAAGGGGTTGCTCTCGAACATCCACCTCGGAGCGCGGGACGGCGAGGGGTGGACGATGCTGGGCAAGACGTTCAAGGGGTTGACCGACGAGATGCTCGCCTGGCAGACCGCCCGGTTCCTGGCCCTCGAGACCAGCCGCGAGGGGTACGTGGTGCACGTCCGGCCGGAGCAGGTGGTGGAGGTGGCCTTCGACGGCGTGCAGCGCTCCTCCCGCTACCCCGGCGGGGTGGCGCTGCGGTTCGCCCGCGTGCTGCGCTACCGGGAGGACAAGACCGCCGCCGAGGCGGACCCGATCTCGGCCGTGAGGGCGATCGCCGGGCTGGAGTAGCTCCGCACCGCGAAGAGCGCGAGTTCGGCGGCGGTGACGGCGATGCGTTCGGCCAGCGCCGCCGTCGGGCGCGGGCCGTCCCACTCCTCCGCGGTGACGAACAGGCAGCTCGGCAGCACGATCGCCCGCTGGAAGCTGAGCATCGGCCGGACCGCCTGGTCCAGCACCAGGGTGTGGCGCTGGGTCCCGCCTGTCGCGGCGATCGCGGTGGGCACCCCGCGCAGGGCCTCCGGGGGCAGGACGTCCAGGAAGGACTTCAGCAGCCCGGAGTAGGAGGCGTTGACGGTGGGTGTCACCAGGACCAGGGCGTCGGCCGCGCGGACGGCCGCGACCGCGGCATCGACCTCCGGGGACGCGTCCCCGTCCACGAGCACGCGGGTGACGTCGACGGCGATGCGGCGGAGTTCCACGCTGGCCACCCGGGTGTCGTGGCCGGCGGTTGCGAGGACCGTCGCCGTCGCGGTCGCCAGGTGGTGGCCGAGGCGGGCGGTGCAGGACGCCTCCCGGTGGCCGGCGGTCACCACCGCGAGCCGGATCGCACCGTCCGTCACGGCGCACCCCGCTCGGCGCGCCGCTCCCGCGGGGTGGCCAGCGCCCACCGGGCCACCACGTCGATCGCGAAGCCGATGGTCCCGATGACGGTGATGAGGGCGGTGATGTGGTGGTAGGCGAGCTGGTCCTTCGCGTTGAGGATCTGGTAGCCGAGCCCGGAGGTGACGCCGAGCATCTCCGCCGGCACGAGCACCACCCAGCCGATCCCCAGTGCGAGCCGGATCCCGGCGAGCACGGCGGGCCGGACGGCCGGCACGGTGACGTGCCGGAGCACCTCGCCGCGCGTGGCCCCGAGGGCACGGGCGATGCGGCGGTGCCCGGGGTTGACCCGCCGGACGCCGTCAGCGGTCGCGCTCACCACCGGCCACACCGCAGCCGCGGCCACGAGGGCCACGACGGGCGGGTCGCCGATCCCGAACGCGATGATGGCCACCGGCGCCCACGACAGCGGGGAGACCATGCGCAGGAACAGCTGGACCGGGCGTGTGCCGTGGTCCAGCCATGGCAGGGAGCCGAAGGCGAGCCCGAGGAGGATCCCCGCCGCGACGGCCACAGCGAGTCCGCCCAGCAGCCGGAACACCGAGGCGGACGCGGCGTCGAGGAGCACCCCGCTGGCGGCGAGCTCGGCGAGGCCCCGGACGGCGAGCGCCGGGGAGAACTGTGCGACCAGGGGCCGGGCGGTGAACAAGAGGTCCGTGGCGAGCCACCAGGCGGCAACGGCGAGGCCGATCCCGGTGACCGGGAGCCACCACGCCCCGTGCCACGCCCCCGGCAGGGCGGACCGGCGGGACGGGCGGGCGAGCGCGCGGGGCGCGGGCAGTGCGGTGGTGGTCATGGTGCGATCAGCTCCTGGCGCGCGGTGGGGTGGATGCCGGCCCGGCGAAGCGAGTCGGTGACGAACCGGTCGTCGACCAGGAGACCGTGCGCGGCGGTCGGATCGGCGGGGAGCCAGGCCGAGTCGCCGTCGACGAGCGTCTCGCCGAGCAGCCGGGTGAGGTCCGTGGTGTAGGAGGCGTGGGGGAAGGCGGAGAAGCCGAGCCGCTCGCCGTGCCAGTCGGCGTGCGCCGTGATGGGGGCGTAGGCCGCGGCGGTGCGGGTGAACACCTTCGTGACGGCGGGCTCCGGTTGCGGGAGGTAGCCGGCGCCGGTGAGCAGGGCACCGGCGGTGGTGCGATTGTCCTCCAGCCAGCCCTGCGCGGCCACGATGGCGTCGGTCAGCGCCTGCACGGCGCCCGGGTGGGCGTCGATGAGGTCCTGCCGGACGGTGATGCCGCAGCAGGCGTGGTCGCGCCAGATGTCACCGAGGAAGCGGTGGACGTGGCCGATCTGTTGGACCTCGGCGACAGCGCTGAACGGGTCGGCCACGGTGAAGCCCGCGATCGCCCCGGAGGCGAGGGCGGAGACCATCTCGGCCGGCGGCAGGACCACGAGCTCGACCGTCCGCTCCGCCGCCGACGGTGCCTGGCGGATCACAGGCCGGAGCCCCGCCGCGCGCAGCAGATGCTGCAGCAGCGCCGAGTGGATCGACCACCAGTACGGAACGGCGACCCGGGTGCCGGCGAGGTCCGCAGTGGCGGCGACCGTGGGTGCCACCGTCAGGGTGGACCCGTTGGTGTGGCCCCACGCAACCACCCGGAGCGGGACGTCCCGCGCGAGGCGGAGCTGGAGGGCGAACGGCATGAGGAGGTGCACCACGTCCACCTCGCCCACCACGAAGGCCTGGGCGAGAGCGTCCCACGAGCGGAACAGCACGGGCTGCGCGGTGGGCAGGCCCGCGTCCGCGAGGAAGCCGCGCTCGTGGGCGGTGAGGAGGGCACTCGCGTCCGTGATCGGCAGGTAGCCGATGCGCAGCGGGCGGTCGAGCGGCCCGGCGGCCGCCCGGTCGGCGAGCCCGGTGGCGAGCCACGCGCCCCGCCCGGCGAGGGCGGTCAGAGCGAGGGCGCTCCCGGCCCGGCCCGCGGTGCGCAGCAGCTGGCGGCGGGTGAGCTCAGCCATGGGGCACCCCCACGGCGACGCTGGAGAACTCCTCGTCGGAGGCCTCGATGCCGGTGTCGTCATACCCCCGCCGGATTGCGCTCCGCAACGGGTGCACGAGGGCCGCCGCCGCGTCGACGGCCGGAGCGGGGTTGTCCCAGCCGTGCGCGAGGCGGCCGCGGGCGTCGAGGAGAACGATGTGGTCCGCGAGGATGAGGGCCTCGTCGATGTCGTGGGTGACCATCACGGTGGTGAGACCCGGCCCCTGGAGGCGGCGCAGCCAGTGCTGCAGGTCCGCCCGGGTGCCGGGGTCGAGGGAGCTGAACGGTTCATCGAGGAGCAGCAGGCCGGGGGAGATGGCCAGGGCCCGGGCGAGAGCGGCCCGTTGCGCCTGACCGCCGGACACCTCGTCCGGCCACGCCTCGGCGAGTGTCCCCAGGCCGAGCAGCTCGAGGAGCTCTTCGGCCCGGGCCGGATCGGCGCCGGCGTTCCGGGAGAAGCGCAGCCCGAGCGCCACGTTCTCGCGGATGGTGAGCCAGTCCAGCAGCAGCGGGTCCTGGTGGACCACCCCTTCCCGCGGCGGAGCGCCGTCCGGGAACTCGACGGACCCGCGCAGGGGCTGCAGTTCACGGGTGAGGACGCGGATCAGTGTCGATTTCCCCGCACCCGAGGGGCCGAGCACGGCGACACTGCGGCCACGGGGCAGGTCGAGGGTGATGTCGTGGATGACCTGCCGGCCGCCGTATCCGGCGGTGACGGCGTTCAGGCGAGCGAGGAGAGTTCCCACCGCAGGTGTCCTTCCGAGGGAGACTGGACGGGGAGGAAGGCCGCCTCGCGGAAGCGCCGGTTGGCGCCGGAGGCGGTCAGGTAGCCGCGGCCCCCGGCGAGCGTCAGCTCGAGGCGGGTCGCGCGCTGGGCGAGCCGGCTGGCGTCGAGGCGGAGCTCGAGGAAGCACCGCGCCGGGGCCGCCGTGACGTCCCCGGCGAGCCGCCACCACTGTCCGAGGAACGCGGCGGCGTCGTCCCCGAGGGCGCGCACCTCGTCCGCGAACACCGTGCCGGCAGCGTCGTCGAGCGCCCGTTCCGCCTCCTGGAGCGATCTGCGGATGAGGCCGGCGCAGAACGAGGCTTGCAGCAGGAGGAACGCGGGCCGGAAGGCCTGGGCGAAGGAGCGGAGGTCCGTGCTGATCACCTGCTCGCCCGCGATCCGCACGCCCTCCAGCCGGACACTGCCCGAGGCGGTGGCGTCGAGCGCGAGGAGTCCCGTGGCCGGCCGCACGGTCAGGCCCGGCGCGCCGAGCGGCACCCAGGCCACGAGGGTGCCGCCGGGTGAGCGCGCCGGCACCACCAGCACCGCGTCGCCGAGCAGATTGGAGGCCCACGGGATGACCCCGTCGAGCAGCCAGCCCACGCGGTCAGGCCGGGCCTCGATCCCGAGCTCTCCGACCCCCGCGAGCGCCTTCAGGCCTGCTGCCATCGCGGTGGACCCGGGACGTTCGGCGCGGCGGAGTTCGTCGAGCAGGTCGGCGGTGCGGGCACTGCGCTCGCCGCGCGCGAGGTAGTCCATCACGGAGCGGTGGGCCCACACCGCGAACGCGCTCGAGAGGCACTCCCCGGCGATGGCGGCGATCGTCCCGGCGGGGACGCGGAGGTCGGTCGCGCCGGGACCGCCGTGCCGGAGGTCGTCGATCCCGGCGTCGAGCAGCCCGGCGCGGGCGAGAGGGGCGAGGACGTGGGCGGCGGGCAGGGCACCCCGGTCGACGGCGGAGGCGGCGGCGGCGACGTCGCGCACCACCTGGTCCAGGGCGTGGGCGTCGACGGCGCTCACGCCTGTTGCACCGTGTCGAACGCGGCGAGCGCGTGCAGGCGGTCGATGGGGGTGCTCACGGCGTCGCGGGCACGGACGACGGCCGCGACGTCGGGCGCGTCGTAGAAGCACAGGCACTTCACCATGTCCTCCCGCACCCAGGTGCGCAGGAACGCGACCTCGGGGACCGTGGCGTAGAGCGGCGACTTCACCCGCTTTCGTTCCAGGTAGGTGTCCATGTCGAGGCCGGCCGGCAGGTCCCACTCCACGAGGTACCCGGCTGCGGGCCGCGCGGCCTTGAGTTCTCCCAGGTCGGCGCCCACCAGTCGGACCTGGGCGGGCGCGGAGATCTCGCCCCCGTCGAGGGAGCGGAGTGCCCGCTCGATCGCGGGGGCGTCGTCCGCCTCTGCGATGAGGAACAGCCGTGCGGCGTCGGCGGTGACCTGGGCCTCGATCAGGTCGGCGCCCGCGTCGCCGAGGAGGCGGGCGGCGTGCGTGAGCCTGTCCTGCGCGGCCGCCCGGTCGTGGGCGGGTTGACCAACCGGGTGATGCTGGACAAACCCATGACCCTGTTCGCCGTGAACGGAGCGGCACACACAGTGATTGAAGGACGGCGGCATCCCGGCACGACCAACGGAACCGCGGCCGTCCGGTGCGCCTGGCTGGGTAACGGCGCCGCGCTGGATGGCTTCACCCTGCGTCGCGGCGCCACCTTGGCGCTCGGGGACACCAACCACTTGCAGTGCGGCGGCGGCATCTGGTGCGCTTCCACCAATGTCTGGATCACCGATTGTGTGATTGAGGATAACGCCGCGGCGTCACAGGGGGGTGGCGTGTGGCGCGGCACACTGACCCATACCGTGCTACGTGGCAATCAGGTCCCACAGGAGGGCGGCGGGGCGGTTTCCAGTGTCTTGCAAGATTGCCACCTCGAACACAACACCGCAGGGTCCGGCGGCGGGGCGGCTTACGCGATCCTCACTGATTGTGTGCTGAACCAAAACACGAGCAGCGCGCACGGCGGTGGCGGCGGCGCTCTGGCCTCCACCTTGGATCGCTGCGTGCTGACCTATAATGATGCCACGCACGGGGCGGGCGCGTCTGAAAGCACTCTCACCCGATGCCTGTTGCGCGGCAACCGGGCCAACCACGGAGCGGGCGCGTTTCGCGGCACACTGCATCAATGCCGGCTTGAGGACAACCGGGCGTCAGATACCGGCGGCGGCGCTTCGAGCGCCACGCTGGTCAGTTGTGCTTTGGTCGGGAATCGCGGCGCGCGCGGCGGCGGGGCGTGGCGCGGCACCATGACCAACTGCACCTTGGTTGACTGCCACGGCGGCGGCGCCCAAGCCGCCACGCTTTACAACTGCATCCTGTGGGACAACGCCGGTTACGATTACTGGATGGACTGCGCCTTACATTACTCCTGCGCCCGCCCCCGGGCTGCGGGAGAGGGTAACACGGACGCGGATCCCCAATTACTGCCGGATCGCATTCATCTCGCCAGCACCTCCCCCTGCCGGAACGCCGGCGCTTCCGCCTACCGCGTCGAAACGGACATTGACGGGCAGACGTGGGACGCCCCGCCCTCGCAAGGATGTGATGAATGGCATCCCGAGCCGGTGACCTTATCGCCGCCCGCATGGCAACCCCGGTCCGGGGCCTCGCCCGGGCTGGTCTGGACGACCCCGGCAGTGGGTCAGCCGCCGTTTGAATTCCAGTGGCTCCGGGAGGGCGCGCCTCTGGCCGCCTCGCCGCGCCACATCGGCGAACGCAGCGCGACCATGACGATTCAGCCCTTGATGCCGGACGACGCCGGCCGTTATCAGGTCGTCATCAGCAATGCCTTTGGCGCGATCACCAGCGCCGTGACCCGCCTCGCCATTCACTGCGTGGATGCCGCGGCGACCGGGGCGGTGCCGCCCTATACCAATTGGGCCACGGCGGCGACGTCATTGCAGGATGCGGTGGATGCCGCCGCTTCCGGCGCGTTGGTGCTGGCCGCCAACGGGGTGTACGCCCGCGGCGGCCGGGTGGTGGCCGGCGATTTAACCAACCGCGTTGCGTTGATCCGACCAGTGACCTTGTGGGGCATCGGCGGGCCGGAGCAAACCATCATTGAGGGCGCTTGGGACCCCGTCACCACGAATGGGCCCGGGGCGATCCGGACCGTTTCGCTCGCCAGCGGCGCGGGATTGCGGGGATTCACCGTGCGCGGCGGCGCCACCCGGAATACGGGCAGTACGATTTTGGAAAAGTCAGGCGGCGGGGTCTGGTGCGAATCCCCCCTCGCCTCGGTTTCCCACTGTATCATCCGGGACAACCGGGCGGCGGCGGCTCCCTCCCGGTCCGGCGAGCTCTATCAATGCACCACTCTGCACAACACGGCGGCGCGCGGCGGCGGCGCCTACGCGGCCACGCATTACAATTGCATCCTCTGGGCCAACACGGCTCCGCTGCACCCCAACTACGATGCGGCCAAAGTCTACACCTCCTGCACCACACCCGCGACCTTGAGCTACGGGAGCTTCGCCGCCGATCCGCAACTGGTGGATGCCTGCCATCCCGCCGTCACTTCCCCGTGCTGCGGCGCGGGGCGCGCGTCGTTCATGACCGATCAGGACTTGGATGCGGAAGCGTGGCAAAATCCGCCCTCTGTGGGATGCACGGAAATTTCGGAAAGCGCGGCCACCGGTCCGCTGACGGTGGCGCTCGAAGCCGGTCCCCTCGCCGTGATGGTCAACCGCGAACTGCCGCTGGCGGGGACGGTTACGGGCCGCGCCGCCCGGCTCGAATGGGATTTTGGCGATGGCTGCGTCACCAATACCAGCTATTTCACGGCCCACCGTTGGGCCGGCCCGGGCGACTATCCGGTGACGTTGACCGCCTACAACCTCGATCATCCCGCGGGCGTGTCCGCGCAACTGTGGGTGCAGGTGTCCCTTCCTCCGCAACCCCGGGTTTCAGTGGGCCGGCCAACGGGCAATCGGCTGCAACTGCAATTTCCCAGCCAAGCCGGGATCTTTTACACGATCGAATACACCGCCGATCTGACGCCACCGGTGGTTTGGGAGACTTGGACCACCCTGACCGGCAACGGGGAGGTCCTGCAAATTGACGATTTCACCACCTCCGCTGAGACGCGGTTTTATCGGGTGCGCGTGGAATAACAAACGCCGACGCAACCGGACCGATGGAGGGGGGTGCGTGAGGTTGCCGGACGCCGTGGATGTTCCGCATGTCGCCTATCAGTCGCACCCGGCGACATGGATGAGACCGGCGGCGGTGGCCTCGCTGAGATGGACGCCCAGGGGATCAAGGTTGATCTCCGGGTTAAGCGCCAGCGCGCGTTGTTTGATGACAGCGACGATGAAACAGGGCGAAACCGCCTTGAGTTCGGGTAGCCCCCGGTTGTAGGGGATAGATTTGAAATTCACTTTCCTCATGGTTTTACACGATTTTCAGCGCGCGGCCTGACGACAACGACGGTCTTCTTCCTCTCCTCCCGCCTTTCCCGCCCAGCGGACACCCTCTCCTCCATCAGATGGAGGAGAGGGATGGGGAGAGGAGGATTGTCGCCGGGGCAATGGCTTGGGTTCACCCAAGAACTGTTCCAGCTTCGGCGGCACAAAACGGTGGTTCTGTTCTTTCCGCATGACCTTCACGCAACCCGTCCGCCGTTGCAGTGCGTGCCAGATTTCGAGCAACACACCTTCCCGGTTCTTGTGCCACTGGTGATTCCAAAAGCGGACGACCTCGATACCTTGCTCCGCGAGGAATTTCTCCCGCTCCGCGTCCCGGTGGATTCCTTCCGGCAGACCATGCTGGAAGCCGTCCAGTTCCACCGCCAGTCGCGCCAGCG
>JALHDK010000371.1 GCA_022838965.1 Actinomycetales bacterium
GTGGGGCCTTGACCCCGGATCGTGGACACGGTGTCATTTCGGTTATGCCGCTTCCGTGAGGGTAGCTGATCTCGCGGCCGCGTAGGTGTTCTCGTAGCTGTTCGGGGTGATCTGGCCGATCGCGGAGTGGCGTCGGCGCGTGTTGTATCGGTTCGTCCACCGGAACACGGCCCGGTAGGCGGTGGCTTGATCGGGGAACGCCGACGCGCCTTGGAGGAGCTCGCGTTTGAGCGCGGCGTTGAAGCTCTCGGCCAGCGAGTTGTCGGCGCTCGTGCCCACCGCGCCCATGGACTGGGTCACCTTGAGCTGCTCGCAGAGTGCTGCGTAGGCTTTCGACGCGTAGACCGAGCCGTGGTCGCTGTGGAACACTGCGCCGGCCAGCGATCCGCGGTCGCGGTGCGCGCCGCGGAGAGCGCCTTCGACGAGTTCGGTGCGCATGTGGTCGGCGACCTGCCAGCCGGCGAGCTTGCGCGACCCGAGGTCGATGCAGGTCGCCAGATACAGGTTGCTGCCGTCCGCGATGGGGAGGTAGGTGATATCGCCGACATACCTGCGGTTCGGCTCCCCGATGCTGAAGTCCCGCCCGATCAGGTCGGGGAACTTCCGTCCGGACTGGTCCGGGATCGTGGTCTTCACCCGGCGGCGCAGTCGGATCCCCGCGAGCTGGTGTTCCCGCATCACCCGAGCGACCCGCTTATGATTCACCCGCCCGGCGGCGGGGACGCCGTCGTTGAGGTCGGCAGTGATCCTCGGTGCCCCGTAGGCGCGGTCACCACCCTGCGCGGGGTCCTGCAGCACCCGGATCCGTGCCGCCAACCGGGCGTCGTCCGCGGCTCGCGCGGCCCGTCCCGGGGCTGCGGCCAGCCACGCGTAGAACGACGACCTCGCGATCTCGATGACCTCACACAACCGCTTCACGCCGTAGGCGTCCTTGTGGTCCTCGACGAACTGGAAGCGGTTCACCAGTTCGTCTCCCCAGCGAAATACTTCGCCGCCTGACGGAGGATGTCCCGCTCCGTCTCGAGCTTGACCCGCTCCGCTTCCAGCCGCGCGTTCTCGGCCTCCAGCCGGAGGATCTTCGCCGTCTGGGACTCCGCCCGACCCGGCGCGGGCGGCGACACCGAACCGGCAGCCGTGGCCCCGGAGCCGTGCTTGTCGACCCATTCCTTCAACGCACCACGGGAGATCCCCAAATCGGCCGCGATCGCTTTCAGCGTCGCGCCCGGCGTGGACTCGTACAAATCCACCGCACGCTGCCGGAACTCGTCCGTGTAGTTCTTCCTTGCCATCCCTCAGATTCTCGCTTCCCCAGCATCGTGCTGGAATCAGCGTGTCCAAGATCAGGGGTCAAGCCCCGTGCGCGTACTGAACGTAGAAGACCGGGTTGTCATTCGTGCGCTTGCGAAGAATCTCCGCGTCTAGCGAAAGCGGCGAGCTCATGGGATAGCGCGCGAGCCAATAGCGCAGGGC
>JALHDK010000372.1 GCA_022838965.1 Actinomycetales bacterium
CGTCACGACGCCATTGGCGTCAACGGTCGCGATGGCCGTGTTGCGGGACAGCCAGGTGAAGTCCCTGAAGGACGTGAAGGGCCTCGATGCAGCGTCCAGGGCTGAGGCCTGCAGCCACAGGGCGCCGCCGACAGGCGCCTGGAGCGAGCCGCCGACGGCCGAGACCGCCACCTGGCGAATGAACCCCGACGGAGGCGTCAGGCCCTCGGTGATGGCGCCAGAGGCGATGATGATGCCCGCGGTCAGCTCCAGCCCGTCCCGTGCGCCTACGCTCAGCGAGGGGTTGCCGCTTGCGACGCCACTGAAGGAGTAGCCGCCATCCGCCTTTGTGAGAGCTGCCTCACCCGAACTGAGTCGGACGAGGGCGCCGGCTACAGGGTTGATCTCCGTTCCGCTCGCCGCGACCACGAGCTGCGGCAGGGAGGCGGCGCGCGGGGTGCCCACATAGCCTCGACACGCGCCCCAGTCTCCAGGCAGTTGGCCCGTTCCGCTGGCTATACGGCCTGCGGGGACAAGCACCGTCTCCGTGGTGGTTCCGGTGTCAGTGACGATCGTCAGGGTGCGGAACCCGGGCGGAACATCGGATATGTGGAAGAAGCCCTCCGCGTCGGTCCGCGCGGTCTGCCCCGTCTCCACCGAGAGCGCGGCGTCCTCGACGGGTCGCAGTCCCACTGTCTGGCCCGCCGACAGCTCGGGTGCGCCGGAATCCGTCGCGTAGACGTATCCGTTGACCGCGCCCTCACGGCCCGCTGTCGTGGAGGTCGGGTGGATGGTGCCCGAGGTGATTTCACGCTTCGCCACCGTCACCTTGATCGTTCGGGCCGCCGACCCAGGCACGCTGATCGAGAGCGTCCGCTCCCCGACGGGGACACCGGGTATCCAGTAGGCGCCGGACGAGTTCGTGAAGCCGACCTGGCCAGTGTCCACCAGGACCGTGGCGCTCGCCGCCGCCGCGGATGCGGGCCGGAGGTGGCTCACCTGAGGCGCCTCGCCGGCCGCCGAGACATAGCCGTTGAGGGCTCCGCCGCCTGCGAGCAGCCCGGTGACGGGGTCGTCGTTGCCGTCGTCCACCGGCGGCGTCGGTCCACCTCCCGAGGCGCAGCTCCCCAGCGCTACGGCAAGGGATACCGCCACCAGCAGAATCCATAGGATGCGCATGATGGTGTCCTTTCCGTCCGCACGCGATGCCCTGGATCACTCGAGGACGAAGATGAAACTCAGGGCGAACAGCGCGGCAACCACGTACATCATGGGGTGTATCTGACGCCACCGGCCGGCCACGATGCCGATGAGCACATAGGAGATGAACCCGTACCCGATCCCGTGGCTGATGGAGTAGGTCAGCGGCATGGCTATCAATGTGACGAAGGCGGGGACGGCGATAGTCACATCGTTCCACTCCATGCTCCGCAGCCCACGGAGCATGAGGAATCCCACGAAGATGAGCGCTGGCGCCGTAGCCTCGGCGGAGCGAGGACGATCGAGGCGAGGAACAGGACACCCGTCACGATGGGCATCAGGCCCGTGCGTCCACCGTCGCCAACACCGGACGCCGACTCAACGTACGAGGTCACCGAGCTTGCGCCGCAGAGCCCGCCAATCACGGCGCCCATGGCATCCACGGCGAGCACTCGAGTGCCGTTCTCCACCTGGCCCTTCTCGTCGGTCAGGCCCGCCTGTTCGCCGATGGCCGTCATGGTGCCCAGCGTGTCGAAGAAGTCGACCACGATGAGCCCCAGGAGCAAGGGCAGCAACTGGAGGCTCAGAGCTCCCCTCACGTCCGCCTGGCCGATGGCGGATAGGTCCGGTGCTCCGAGCTTGAGATTCCAGATGGGGGACGCGGGGTCGCCTGTGATGAGATCGCGCCCGATATCGAGCACGGTAACGACGGCGATACCGGCCAGGATAGCCCCCTGGAAGCCGCGTTGGTGCAGAACGGTCATCGTAACGAGGCCGGCGAGCACGAGGAGGACGCCCCAGGTGCAAACAGGTCCCGCCTGCACGGGCGGCGGCACCGGGACGACGTGTAGGGGGTCCCCCGCCGCCGCCACCAAGTCGGCGCTGGACTTCGGAATCAC
>JALHDK010000373.1 GCA_022838965.1 Actinomycetales bacterium
GTGCGCGGCGGCGAGGTGATCCCGGTCGAGGGCGGCCGGCTGCCGCTCGGCGTGCTCGAGGGGGTCGTGCCCTCCGCGTTTGACATGGAATTGCGCCCCGGCGACCTGATTGTGATGGGGACCGACGGCGCGATGGAGAACGCCCAGCGGTCGCGGGAGCAGTTACGCGGGCAGGTCGAGGCCCTCCGCACGACGTGCCCGGGCATCCTCACGACGTGGGCAGCGGCGCACGTGCGCGTCTGCAACGCCTACGTGGACACCCCCACCGGCTCCGACGAACACACCCGGACCGTCCGCTACGTGGCACGAACGACCGCCGAGGCGTGGGAGCGGCTCCCCTACGAGGGCGAGACGTTCATCTCCGTCGCCGGGATCTGGATGGAGGGCTACGACGAGCGTCTGGACGCCGAGTTGGCGCCTGACGTGACCCCTTGACAACGCCCACAGCGACCTATAATCGCCGCTTATGGGCCGGTCACCGAGCACCGCACACCCCCGACCCACCCATCCCAATTCGTTGGTGGCGCTTCGATCATCTTTCATTGGAGGGGAGACTCATGAAACGCATCGGCCGTATTGCAGTGTTGGTGGTGGTTGTCCTGGCCCTGTCGGCCATCGCCCGGCCTGCCCCGTCGCTTGCGGGTGGCGAGGTGCGGGTGCTGGTCCAGTTCGCCCCGGGGCGCGGGGCGGCGGTACGCGCCGCGCTGCAGGGCGCCGGCGGCACCATCCATTATCAGTTCGATGACCTGAACACCTTCGCAGTCTCGCTGCCCGAAGCGGCCCTCAAGGGGATCGAGCGCAACCCGAACGTCGTGCTGGTCGAGGAGGACGCGCCTCGTTACCTGATGGGCCAGGAGACGCCGTACGGCGTCGATATGGTCCAAGCGCTGGACGTCTGGGATGCCAATGGCGACGGCGCCTTCGACGCGGGGGCCCCGACCGGCGCCGGGATCACGGTCTGCATCATCGACTCGGGCCTCTACACCGGGCACGAGGACCACGCGGCCAACTCGTCCAGGATCACGGGTTACCTGTCAGGCTGGGATACCGATCGCTGTGGGCACGGCACGCACGTGGCCGGAACCATCGCCGCGGTCAACAACGGCCTCGGCGTCGTCGGTGTGAGCCCCAATGTCTCGCTCTACATCGTCAAGGTCTTCGGCGACGATTGTGGTTGGGCCTATAGCTCGACGCTGGTCGACGCGACCAACCGCTGCGCTGCCGTTGGTGCCGATATCATCAGCATGAGCCTGGGCGGCTCCAAGTCATTGCGGACGGAGCGGACCCAGTTCGACGCGCTGTACAATCAGGGCATCCTCTCGATTGCCGCAGCCGGCAACGACGGCACCACGGCCTATAACTACCCCGCCTCCTATACGTCGGTGGTCTCCGTCGCCGCGATCGATAGCAATATGGCCGTCGCTGACTTCTCGCAACAGAACGACCAGGTCGAGCTCGCTGCCCCC
>JALHDK010000374.1 GCA_022838965.1 Actinomycetales bacterium
GCGTGCGCGCTCCTCGACCTGCCGTGCGAGGTCTACATGGGGGCCGAGGACGTGCGGCGGCAGGCGCTCAATGTCTACCGAATGGAGCTCCTGGGGAGCCGGGTGATCCCCGTCGAATCGGGCTCGCGCACCCTCAAGGACGCCATCAACGAAGCCTTCCGCGACTGGGTCACCAACGTGGACACGACCCATTACGTCATCGGCTCCGTGGTGGGCCCTCACCCCTACCCCACCCTAGTGCGCGATCTGCAGTCCGTTGTGGGCAAGGAGACCTTGGCGCAGTGTCTCGAGGCGGAGGGCCGTCTGCCCGACGCGGTGGTCGCCTGCGTCGGGGGCGGCTCCAACGCCATGGGCATCTTCCACGCGTTCGTGGATCACACCGGCACCCGCCTCTACGGCGTGGAG
Source organism: Actinomycetales bacterium (assembly GCA_022838965.1). The sequence continues at coordinate 406 of JALHDK010000374.1, forward strand.
GCGGGCGGGCGGGGCATCGAGACCATGGCCCACGCCGCCTCCATCAGCGCGGGCGAGCCGGGAGTGCTTCACGGCGCCCGCAGCTACGTCATGCAGGATGAGCACGGGCAGATCATGGAGACCCACTCCGTGAGCGCGGGCCTGGACTACCCCGGCGTAGGTCCCGAGCACGCTTGGCTGCACGACTCTCAGCGCGCCACCTATGCCCCGGTCGATGATGCGGAGGCGCTCGAGGCCTTCGGGTACCTGTCCCGGATGGAGGGGATCATACCCGCCCTGGAGTCCGCCCATGCCATCGCCTACGCGCGGAAGCTCTGTCCCGGACTGGACCCCGGGAGCGTCGTCGTAATCAACCTCTCGGGCCGCGGCGACAAGGATGTCGTCGAGGTCGCCCGGCTCTCGGGCCGGGACCTCATCCTCCAGGGGGGTGTGTAGGATGTCGACGCGCATCGCCGACCGTTTCGCGAAGCTCCGGCAGGCGGGCGAGGGAGGGCTCATCACCTACATCGCCGCCGGCGATCCGTCTCCGGACGCGACGGTGGACATCGTTCTCGCGCTGGAGGATGCCGGCGTGGACTTCGTCGAGCTGGGGATGCCCTTCTCTGACCCCGTAGCCGACGGCCCCACGATCCAGGCGGCGTGCCAGCGGGCCATCGCCGCCGGCGCGACGCCCACGTCGGTGCTCGGCGCCGTTGAGCGGATCCGCGCCCGCAGCGAGCTCCCCATCGTCATCATGGCCTACGCGAACCTCGTCCACCGCATGGGGTACGAGCGGTTCGCCCGCGCGGCGGCGCAGGCCGGGGTCGATGGCGTGATCGTCACCGATCTCCCCCTGGAGGCGGCGGGCACGTGGATCGACGCGTGCGCGTCCGAGGCTCTGGCGACGATCTTCCTGGCGGCCCCCACCAGCCGGGAGGAGACCCTGCGCCGGGTCGGGGCGAGCACCACGGGGTTCGTCTACTGTGTCTCGCGCGCGGGGACGACGGGCGCTCGCGCCTCGATCCCAGAGGACCTGCCTGAGTTCCTGGCGCGGGTCCGCGCTCACACCGATCGGCCC
>JALHDK010000375.1 GCA_022838965.1 Actinomycetales bacterium
ACTCTCGTTTCGGCATTGGCCAGCAACGAGTTCGCCAGCGAGCGCATCGCGGAACCCGCGTCGCCGACGTTCTCCAGGTCGGTCAGCTTGTGGAAGATCAGGGCGTTGGCGATGCCGTAATGCCTGGCGAGCCTCCAGTGTGCGTCCATCCTGCGCAGCAGCGACGGCTGCGACATGAGACGCCATGCTTCGTCGTAGATCACCCAGCGTTGTCCGCCTGCGGGATCGAGCAGCGCCGACTCCATCCATGCCGAGCAGCACGTCATCAGCGCGCTGATGAGCGTTGAGTTCTCCGTGACCCGGCTCAGGTCGAGGCTCATCATCGGCAGCGTCGGATCGAACTGCACGGTGCTTGGGCCGTCGAACAACCCCGCCAGATCCCCGGCTACCAGACGCCGCAGGGCGTGGCCGACGAGCCTGCCGTCGTCGGCGAGCCTGCCGTCGGCATCATTCGTGGGGGTGAGGATGCGCTCGACCACCATTGGGAGGATCGGCACGGTGTTCTCCCGCACGGTCGAGGTCAGGGCGGTGTCGATCGCGGTGTGTTCCAACGGGGTGAGCGCGCGGGCGAGGACGACCTCGGCCAGTGCGCCGATGAGGTCGCGTCGACGCGCGGCCACCGTGGTCTCCCACTCGGTGTCGGTGAGGTTGCTCGGCCGGTAGCCCTCGTCCAGAGGGTTGAGTCTGTTCGCCATGCCGTGCCCGAGCGCGATCGCCCGACCTCCGACCGCTTCGGCGACGGCGGTGTGCTCGCCCTTCGGATCGCCGGGGATGTAGACACGCCTGCCGAACGCCAACGACCTCGTGTACAGCGACTTCGCGAGGCTCGACTTGCCGGAGCCGACGATCCCGGCCAGCACGACGTTCGGGGCGGTGATGATCCCGCGTGCGTAGAGCACCCACGGGTCGTAGACGAACGAGCCGCCGCTGTACAAGTCCTGGCCGACGAAGACCCCGCTGGAGCCGAGTCCGCCCTCGGCGACGAACGGGTACGCCCCCGACAGCGTGGCGGAGGTGTCCTGATGCCGAGGCAGCCGGAAGCGACCAGCGGTGCGCAGCTTCGCCGGGCCCGGCTCCCCGGCGGCGGGCAGATACTGGCGCGCGGCACGTTCGGCTTTCACGGCCTCGGCGCGGGCCGTGGCCTCGTCCATCCGCTGCTGGCGCTGCTCGCGGTGCAGTTGTGTCGCGGCCTGGCGTCGTTGCTTGCGGTAGCGGCGCTTCTCGCGGGCCGGGGTCACCAGCACCGAGGCGTGCAGCTTCTCCTCGTCGCGGGCGCTCATCGCTCCAGCCCCCGGTTCCGCTTGACCTCCGCGATGCGCAGAGGGGTGAACCACGACCCGTCGCCGCGCACCCGGTTCCGGCGTTCCTCGAGCGCCCGCCGTGCAGCGTCGGCGGTCGCGGCGTCCTGCGCAGGCCCGCTGCGCTGCGGCCCGTCGCCTGCCGCCGGGGTGTCGGCGGGTG
>JALHDK010000376.1 GCA_022838965.1 Actinomycetales bacterium
GGTCCAGACCGTCTTCGGGAACGCGGCGACCGAGGTGGTGCGCGCGACCCGGGACGGGGCTCGCCACGACCAGAAGCTCGCCATCGGCGCCGAATTCAACGCCGTCGACCAGCGGGTGATCCGTCATCTCCGCTCCAGCCAGGCCAACTACGTCCGCGACGAGTACGGCCGCCGGCACGACGCGTTCGGCGAGGAAGCCCGGCGCATCGTCTCCGAGGGGCTCGAGTCGGGCCTGGGCCGGGACGATATCGCCGAGGCCCTGGCGGAAGCCGCCGAGGGCATCATCGCCGGTCGCTCGCCCGCGTACTGGGACGTGGTCGCGGGCTCCTTCGTCGGCCGCGGGCGGTCGTTCTCCCAGCTCTCGGCCTACGCGGAGGCGGCGATCACCCGCTACCGCATCGTGGCCGTGCTGGACGAGGTGACCACGCCCACCTGCCGGTTCCTCGACGGCAAGACCTTCTCGGTCAGCCGCGGGCTCGAGCTGTTCGACCGGGTGGAGGCCAACCCGGACAGCATCGAGGAACTGAACCCCTGGGTGCGGGACACCGTGGACCCGGCGACCGGCAAGCGGTCGCTGTCGATCGAGCGCGGCGGCGAGCGGATCTCCATCGCCGACATCGTGCGCTCGGGCGTAGGCGCCCGTGACGACCGCGGGGAGTTCTCGCGAGGCCTTGGCGAGCGCGAGCTGGGCGACCTCGGGGTCGGCTTCCCGCCCTACCACGGGCTCTGCCGCACCACGACCGTGGCCGAGGTCGAGTGACCGTGTCCCCGTTTTGAGCATGCCCGGCTTTGCCCATGCGGAGGTGAAGCCGTGTCCGAAGGCGCGACCGACAAGAACACCGCGAAGGCCCAGCCGGATCTGAAGTCCCGGCTCGCGGCCGTCCGCGATCGGTGCGCCGTGCTGCGAGGCCGCAAGCCCGCCGCCAAGGACGACGGCGCCGCCTGGCCGCGCGACCTCAACGCCACCGACCAAGATGGCACCTGGGGCAACGACCCCGCGGAGGTCCGGGATGAGTGACCGGCTCACCGAGGCGGTCGCCCGCGCCCGGGACCTGGTCGCGGAGCTCGCGCCCGCGCTGGTCGACAAGGGCCTCTGGGGCTCGCCGATGGGCAAGACCCGGATCGCCGACCGCATCGCGGCCGAGATCCCCGAGCACCGCGTCTACGTCGAGCCCTTCGCCGGCGGGGCCCAGGTGCTGTTCGCGAAGCAGCCCTCCGAGGTGGAGGTCGTCTCTGACCTCGACCCCGAGATCGCCTTCGCCTTCAAGTTCGCCAAGAGCATCACCGCCGACCAGCTCGAGCGGCTGCGCCGCAAGAAGTGGGTCGGCGACAAGGAGCACTTCAAGAAGCTCGTCGACGCCGGGGTGCCCGAGGACGACCTCGAGCGCTTCTACCGCTTCGCCTACCTAAGCCGGTTCTCGTTCAACAAGCTGCGGCGCGGCACCATGCCGGACA